>CAZCGB010000112.1:0-7793 GCA_964498045.1 uncultured Isosphaeraceae bacterium | reverse complement strand
AATGCAGGACCGCAAGGCCCCTCTTCGGCGTGTTGCGACGCTCCCATGTGGCCCGAATGTTGGCGTAAGCGATGGAGTGATCGCCACCGACGGCAAGGAGCCTTGTGTGCCTGGCCTCGCCGATCCTTTTTGCAAAGTCGCACGCTGCGTCGAGCGATTCCTTCTGATCAAAAGGCTTGACTGGCGCATCGCCGGCGTCAGCCATCGAGAGGATGTGCGCCAGGTTCAGGCCGTACTCAAGATGCACCGGCTTGATGTACTGCGACTCATCGCGAATGGCGCGAGGGCCGAATCGGGCGCCGGGGCGATAGGTCACTCCCCCGTCGAAGGGCACGCCGTACACGGCCCAATCAACGGGCTGCTGTGCGGTCGGCACCTCGTCGAGCCTGGGGAAACGGCAAAACGTTGCAACTCCTGCATAGCGCGGGAATTGCCGTGCATTCGGCAGCGTCGTGCGGAACGCGGCAGCGTCGCTTGCGTGTGAGCCGTTCTTCTTCGAATCGCTCTTGGGCATGGCGATATCGTCGGCGGTTCACAGCGAAACGCAACAGCGAGCATTTCACCGATCGCGTGCCAAGGCCATGAACAATCGGGATTTTCCTTGCGGAAACAGGCCTTCACAGGGTAATCTGGGCGGTTTCCGCAGCCAGGGAAAAGGTAGCCGTCGCGCATATGCAGTCGCGTCGGCGAGCGGACCAGAACTTCCATGAGCCAACAAGCGGTTCCTACACCCACAACCCAGGGCTATTCCGCACCAACGGTACGGCAATTCAGCGTCTTCCTCGAGAACAAAGTCGGCCGGCTTCTCGATCTTGTGCGAATGTTCGACGAGGCCGAGAGCGTGCATCTTTGCGCGTTCAGCGTGATGGAATCTTCTGACTACGCGGTCGTTCGGATCATCCCGAACAATGCAGATGCCGCTCGATCGCTGCTGCGTCGACATGGCGTGGCGTTCTCCGAACTCGACCTGCTGATCGTGGAACTGACCGAAGGCCACTCGCTGACAAGCATGTGCATCTACCTCCTTGGGGCGGAACTGAACATCCGCTTTGCATATCCGCTGATGTTGCGACCCAACGGCACGCCGACGATCGCGCTGTCGGTCGATGATCAGACGCTTGCCGGGCAGATCCTGCTCAAGAAGCATTTCAATCTGCTGGGAGAGGGCGACCTGCCCTGACCTGACAACATGGGACGAAAGGCGGGCCAGGCGCGCATAATCGCGCATGCGCTACCGAGCCAGGCAAGGCCTTGGCGGCGGAGGCCTGCATCGGAGCAAGCCTCCGTCCGCCTCAGCCGAACCCGGCGTCCACGCATCGTGGCGGCGCCAAGTCATCGCCCGCACACACAAGGTGCGCGTATTTCATCCACCTGACTCGGGTCAAAGAGGGACAGGAGGCGTTACGGCTTTGGTTGGCCTCCTGAACCTGAACCGGAGCCCGTGCCGGATCCTGATCCGCTTCCCAGAATGCCGTTGATGGCGTCGATGATGTCCTGCAGCACATCGGCGTGCTGGCTGGCGGCTGTCGTCGCCGTCGACTGATCCGCCGCAAGCATTGGCCGCAGGTCGTCTGCTCGCATAATGCCACCAAATGCGAGCAGTATGGCCGCTGCAGTCATGACACTTGCCGCTCGCAAAGATGACTTCCGGGTCGGAAGGCAACCGTTTTCTGTCTTTCGCCCGGCAAAACGAGTACGCTGATTGGAGCCTGAATTCATGGCCGTTCCTCTGCTGTCCTTGAGTCACGGCACGGGCTTCAGCCACGAGGATGAAGGCCGGCCGTTCGCGAGAGGAAGCGGACGACACGGTTTGAGTGTGAGCGGAAACTTGTCACTTTTTTGAGGAACATCCCCCGACGGATGCCCAAACCTTTGCCAGAGCCGCACTTACCTCCCGAGATTTCGGTAACAACCGGCGCCGCCCGGCTGACGCTGTCTGCCCCGATCACCCCGGCCGAATCTCTGGAAACGCCTTTCGCAACCTCCCCCGCTTCCCCCGTTTCCACGATCGAAGAGCTGCTGAAGCGCATGCAGGCAGGTGAACGCACTGCCGCGGCGGAGTTCCTTTATCGCTATGAAACGCGCATCCGCCGCCGCATACGCGGCAAGCTCGGCCCCGACATACGCCGTCTCTTCGATTCACTCGACATCGTCAGCACCTTGGGACGTCGACTGGACCTGTACATGATGTCAGGGCAACTGCGGGTCACCAGCGAAGGCGAGATTCTCGCGCTGCTGTTCCGAATGGCCGACCATGCGCTGATCGACAAGGCTCGGCTGGTGCGACGGCTGGAGAACGTTGAAGGCGAGGACAGTGAGTTCGCGCAGTACATGGCGCATCAACTGCGACAGGATGGCTCCGGTGATGGACGCGGCGTGCATCTCGAAGTGGAAAAGTGCATCGCCGCGCTGCGCGATCCGATTGATCGCCGCATCCTGTCGCTCTGGCTCACGGGCGACAACCACGTTGAAATCGCGGGCGCGACTCAACTCGCTCCCACCGCCGTGCGCAAGCGCTGGCAGGACATCAAGGCCACGCTGCGCGAGCGATTCCCAGCCACCGCGTGATCGGCGGAGACCTCACCGATGAACGCAGAACTCGATCGCCTGTACGGCCTGCGCACGGACGATCCGGATTTCGCCGAGGTCCTGCGCGAATGCCGTCCGACCGGCAGCGAGGACTCGCTGGCCGAACTGATCGAAGCGGACGGGCGATGGCGTCTGCGCCGCGGGCGCGCGGTTGATCTAGAACGATACCTGGCGGCTGTGCCAAATCTGACGCACCGCGCCGATGCGCTGGATGCCGCGCTTGAAGTGGCGCTGCGCGCCGAGGCGGGTTCATCGCGCGTGAGCGAGTCGGCGATCGTTGCGCTCTCGACCAGATATCCCCAGCTCGCTGAATCGATTCGAGAAGCCGCTGCGCTCAACGCCGCACTCTGGTCCACGACGGGATTGCGCAATCGTGTCGCGCCGCGGCCGGTGAAGGTCATGCCATGTGAATTCGGGCCTCCATCGACAGATGGACGTCGCCGGTACGTGCTTCGTGAGCTGATTGGGCAAGGATCCTTCGGCCAGGTGTACCGGGCCGAGGATCGGCAACTCTCCGAGAAGGATCACGTCGCGGAGGTCGCCATCAAAATCCTCTCCGCGATCGAACGCACGGACCACGATCGGCATCGCATGATCGATGAGGCCACCAAGGCCCGCCGCATCAGTCATCCGAACGTTGTGCAGGTGCTTGATCGCGGCGTGATGGATGACGATGAGGATTTCATCGTCTACGAATACGTCGGCGGCGGAGACCTGGGCGATGTGGCGGCGACATCGCTTCCCATGCCGCCCAGGAAGGCCGCCTCGCTCATGGCCCAGATCGCGCGCGGTGTGCATGCGGCACACGCGGCAGGCGTGATTCACTGTGACCTCAAGCCCAGCAACGTGATGCTGACCGAGGACGGCCAGCCGAAAGTCGCCGACTTCGGCATCGCCGTGCGCCTGGGAGAGGAACGCCGGGCCGCGCTGGCGGGCGAGGAGCACGCGCGCGGGCCGATCGGCAACATCGCGTTCATCTCGCCCGAGCAGTACCGCGGCGACGATTCAGGATTCAGCGTGCCCTCGGACGTCTACGCCCTCGGAGGAATCCTCTACTACCTGCTGACGGGACTGCTTCCGAATGGAGCCTCGCGCGAAGAGATTGCGGCGACACATGATTCCGGCGACATCCGAAACACACATCGCGCGCCAAAGGACGTCAAACCGGAGATCGATCATGATCTCGATTCCATCTGCGCCCGCGCGCTGCATGCGCAGGCAGCCAGTCGCCAGGAATCGGCGGCTGCACTGGCGGACGATCTGGAACGCTGGCTTTGTCGCGAGCCAATCACCTGGCAGCAGCCTTCACTTGCGCATCGATTCATGCTTTGGACCCGGCGCAAGCCCGGGCTTGCCGCGATCACTGCGGCCATGATCCTTGTCGTCATTGCCGGCGCGACCATCGCTTCGCACTTTGCGCGGGAAGCCGATCAAAGGGCCATGGACGCGCGGATCGCACAAATGCAGGTGGAGGCGGAAAAGAAGGAAAAGGCGATGCGGCGGCAGCTCGGCGCGGTGGTGACGGCCGGCGTCGTTGACATCCAGAAGGACGAACGATTCGTCACCGACATGCTTATGCAGGCATGGGTGTTCGAGTATCTCTTCGGTCCGAAGGTGCTTGGCGATCTGACCATGGCCCGGCAATTGTGGAGCAATCGGGTGGAAGCCGTGCGACAGGTGCTCGAACAGCGGCGGCAGCGCGGCCTCGGCGAATCCATTGAGTCCTTGATGTGGGAAAGCGCACTGGCCTTCTGGATCGTCAGCGATCGCGACTACGCCAGGGCGTTGCCGCTGCTGGATCAGAACATCGAGCAATGGCGAAGAGTCGCGCAGCCGAGCGATCCGTGGGTCGCCGAATTGGAGATTCTTCGGCAATGCGCGCTGGCCAGCCGCGCGTGCGATGCGAATGCCGGTTGGTTGGATTCAGCCGATCGAGTCGATGCGCTGGGCAGCGCGGCGAACACTCTGGAAGCCGCCGCTGCCGGTCTTGCGGTCGCTCATCCCCGTTCACCAATGCATTTTCTGGTATTGAATCGCCTGATTGACCTGTATGACGCCAGCGGCCTGAACAACGTCGTTCGTGCCGCAGAGCTGCGTGCCAGCGTTCGGGAACTGCTGGACAACAGTCAGTTGCAGGCGACTGGCGTGGCGAAGGCGGTGAAGGACACTGAGAAGGCGATCCGCCAGCAATCATCGAGCCAGCCAGTACGACAATCGGAACCCTGAAGCCTCACGTCGTTTCACGTTACGTCCGGCCGCGTCTCAATCACATTCTTGCGCTCGTGGTCATACACATGCAGAACGCCGGTTGCTTCCGTGCGACAACCCTTGTGCGAGCCGTCGCAGATCGGCCACTTCTGGCTGACGCCGCAGGCGCAGATGAACAGCGCCTTGTCCTTGGGGAAGTCCTGCGGGTCAATGCGGTGCGGATCGGTCGCGGTATGTCGGACGAGTCGTGCCATGGGGATTGCCGCGAACCGGAAATCTGAGAATCGTGAAATCAGTCCTGGCAATCAATGCATCGTCTCGCCAACGCATCGATTCACGTCAAGGCGTCGCGGGAACCGTGGCCGGCTGCGAATCCGCCGGCTCCGACTCGGGCTGAGATGCTGGCTGCGAAGTGGCAGGCTGCGTCGCCGCGCCGGGCAACGGGAGCGTTGTCGGCTCGTAGGGATGCTCGCGTTTGCGCGCGATGGTGATCGATTCAATCACATCGTCCTGCTTGAGGCCTCGAACTATGTCCAATCCGTTCAACGTGCGCCCGAAGACAGTGTGAATTCCGTTGAGATGCGGCGTGGGTGTGACCGTGATGTAGAACTGGCAGCCGCCGGTGTTGGGCGCGGCGGTCTTGGCCATGGCCAGAGTTCCGGTGAAGTGCTTGCGTTCATCGTCGCGACCGACTTCGTCGGGGATGCAGTATCCGGGATCGCCCTGGCCGGGCACGCCGGTCGCGCCGTCCTTGCTGTTGGGATCGCCGCCCTGGGCCATGAAGTTGGGGATCACGCGGTGGAACTTCGTGCCGTTGTAAAAGCCGCTTTCAGCGAGCTTGACGAAGTTCGCGACGGTGTTGGGGGCCTGGTTCTCAAAGAGCTCGACGACGATTTCACCCCTCGAGGTCTTGATCACCGCCTGCGGAAGGTCGTTGGCGGCGGTCTCCTTCTCGCGCACGGCCTTCTCCGCGAGCCAGATGTCCTCGTATCCGTCACGGCGCTTCAACGATTCATCGACCTGCAGCTTCACGAACACGTCTTTCTCCAGAACGTCGCTGGGAATCATCTTCAGCGCGTCTGCAGCCTCGACAAACTGCTCTTCGGCGAACAGCGCGTCGGAGAGCGAGATGAACGCCTGAGGCGTCTTCGCCGGATCGAATTTTCCCGCCTTGAGCACGGCGATCGCCTTGGCGAATCGATTGTGATTGAGATCGAACTGCGCCTGGCTCAGCGGGATGGCGTTGTTCTCGGGAAGCGCGGCGGCGAGGCGCGTGAACAGCTCGTCGATCATCGCGTCGTCGTTGAGCCACATCGAGACCTGCAGCTCGACAGCGAGGCCGCGCGGGTCGCTTGGGAATTGCTGTGTGAACGCAGCCGCCTTCTCACGGACGTACCGCAGCGCGCTCTCGTCATCCTTGTGCATTCCGCCGTTGTTGCGCAGCGAGGTGACCAGGTTGTCCAACATCGATCGGATCGGCGCGAAGGCCTTGTCGGCTGGACTCTGCTCCGCCGGCAGGGTGACCGGCGCGGTGGCGGGCGGCGCGGTCGCCGCGGCGTCCTGAGCCCATGCGCGCGACACGGAAAGCGCCAACACGCAACCGGCAACGATCGAAAAACACAACGGACGCATCAACAAGGCCGAATTCCTTTCGAAATGGAGGCAGACAGCCGCTCCGCAGGTCGGTTCGACCAGCAAACGGGCCGCATACAGTAGCAGCGTTGGGCCGGAAATGTCGGATTGCGACCCCGCCAGCCCGAACGATCGCTCTTGAAATGAGCCGTCGGATGGCTGGTCTAGAATGTTCGGCTCCCGTGATCTCGAGAAGGCTTCAACCCCGAATCGACTCGCCATGCACGCCGATCGCATCTGACGCGTTCTGGTGCGTGATTGTCTTCCTCGCTGCGGCGACGGCAGGATGCATCGGTCGATCGCCTGATCTGGACGCAGGACGGTTCGCATCCAGCACGAATTGCAAGTTGGGATTCACCGATTCGAGTGAAGCGCTTTCGCCGGAGCATTCGAATTCCACATCGGCGAACTATTCGCGGTATGGTCGTGCGCTGGCAGAGCGTCGCAGCGGTGAATCATTGCGCCGGCTGACCGACGGCCTTTGCGGCGCATGGGCGTTTGATGATGATGCCGGACGGATCGATGGAACGAACGAATCGCCCGCGGCCATTGCGGCTGCGGCCATTCATGTCACCACGGTTCCCACCAGCGTGACGACTCGCGGGCCACCGGCCTGCTGACGATCACCGGCTCACTCGCGCACACCCGCGGCTGAAACGCGGGTGCGACGCGGCGTTGCCGGATGGTCGATCCAAATCCCACTCTCAAATCACTTCGCACGCCGTCGACATCGAATCGACGTCGCGGCGACTTGGGCACTCACGATTGGAATCTCCCATGCACGCACGCATTCACCTTCGCAGTTTCGTCTTCACGTTCTGTCTCTGCCTTCTCACCACGTTGCTGGCCGTCGGCTACCTCGCGCGATGGGGCCGCGAAGACGCGGTCGTCAGCGCCTCGGTATCGGTGCTGGGCGCGGTTTCGGCGACGGGATTGGTCGCCAACGCGATGACCATCTGGCGCGAACGCTGAGCAACCGCCGGCATTGTCGCAGAACAGGCTCGTGCACAAGACGGCACGGAGAGAAGCGAAATCCCCGCCTTCCTCCGTGCCGTCGCATGTGCACGGAACGTGTGCATTGAATCTTTCAAATCGCGATCACGCCGGGTACGTACAACTGGTCTTCTCCGTCTCCCAGACTGTGACGCGGCGCAATGCCGCACCGGATTCAGCGATCGGTTTGTGCAGCAGTTGGAAGCATGTGCGCGTGATGTTTTCCACCGATGGATTCACCGACGCGAACTCGACGGTGTCCTTGTTCAGGTGTTTGTGATCGAAGCGCCGGATGATCCAATCATCGACGATCGCCTCTAGTCGCTGCAGCGTGAACGCCTGCGCATCGCGCGAATCGAGCGGAGCCTCAA
>CAZCGB010000111.1:0-7794 GCA_964498045.1 uncultured Isosphaeraceae bacterium | reverse complement strand
ATTGGCGGATGTCGAAGCATTCCTGGCAAACAGCGGCGTGCGCACTGCCGCCCGTCGTGCGGCGATCGAACAGCATCGCACATCGGGGCTGCTTGAGGAACGGGATGGTCGGCTGCAACTGACTCGCCGCGGAATGCTGCTGGCGAACGATGTGCTGGTCGATCTCATCTGACAACCGTGCTCGTCACGGGCTTTCCCCCACTGCTACATTACGCTTCGCATGCATCGCGCCCACTTTGAAGTCGTCGCCGACGTCGATCAGCGGCACTGGTGGTTTCTTGCCCGCCGCAAGATCCTGCGCGATGTGCTGGCGTGCGTCGTTCCGCCGGATCGAAGCAGCACGGTCATCGACGTCGGCTGCGGCACCGGCGCGAACATCGCCGCGCTTGCCAGCCAGTATCGGTGCATCGGCATCGACACCTCCGCCGACGCGATCACCTTCGCGCAGCAACGATTCCCCGATGTCCAGTTCATCTGCGGCTACGCGCCGGCCGACCTCGGCGAAGCCCCGGCGCAGGCCAAAGCCATGCTGCTCATGGATGTGCTGGAGCATGTCAAGGACGATCGTGAAGTGTTCGAGCCGCTGGCGCGATCGCTGCAGCCCGGTGCAATCATGCTGGTGACCGTTCCGGCTGACATGCGACTGTGGAGCGCGCACGATGAAGGCCTGCTGCACTTCCGCCGCTACAACCCGTCGATGCTACGCACCTTGTGGCGGGGCCTGCCGCTGGAGCCGATCGCAACGACCCATTTCTGCACGCGGCTGTATCCGCTGGCGCGCTTTGGGCGATCGATCGCCCGATTGAGGAACCATGTGCTTTCGCCGCGCGATGAGTGGGATATGCGCGTGCCCGCAGGGCCGATCAACCGAATGCTGGAACGGACATTCGAAGGAGAATCGCGGACGCTGGTGGACTTCGTGAAAGGTCGACGGCGAAGCGGCTATTCCTACGGCGTCAGCATGCTCGCATTGCTGCGCCGAACCGATGACACGCCTGCACGGCAGCGAAACGGACACGGAGGGCCGGCCTGAGTGGATCGCACGATTGTCGTCATTCCCTGCTACGACGAGGCCAAGCGTCTTGATCTTCTCGCGTTTCGCGCGTTCGTCGACGCCATCGATGACGTCGAGTTTCTTTTCGTCGACGACGGCAGCACCGACGACACCCATGCGATGCTCGAAGGCCTCAAGCGCGAGCGGCCCGCGGCGATCGATGTCATGCGCATGACCAGGAATTCCGGAAAGGCGGAAGCCGTGCGCCAGGGCATGCTCGAAGCCATCGGGCGCGGCTGCACGTTCGTCGCGTTCTGGGACGCCGATCTCTCCACTGGATTGGATGAGGTCGAGCCGTTCCGCAACATCATGCGCGACCGAGGCGAGATCGAAATGGTCTTCGGCTCGCGCGTCAACCTGCTCGGCCGCCACATCGATCGCAAGCTCAGCCGCCACTACATGGGCCGCATTTTCGCGACGGTCGTGGCCACGGCCTTGCGCCTGCCGATCTACGACACGCAATGCGGAGCGAAGATGTTCCGCGTGACCGACGACATCCGCAGCATTCTGGCTGAACCGTTCATCTCGCGCTGGATCTTCGATGTCGAGATCATTGCGCGCTTCCTGGTGCGGCGCCGGAGCGGTGCCAAGCCTCCCGTGCGATCGATCATCGTGGAGAAGCCGCTGCAGAAATGGACCGATGTGGACGGCTCCAAGCTGCGCCCCCGTGATTTCTTCAGGGTATGGAGCGATTTCATCCGCATTTACAGCCGCTACCTGCGGCAGCTGGATGAGAAGTCGTGATGCGCGCATTCACCTGGCTGATCGGCGGACTGCGCGCGATCCTCCGAATTCTCCAATCGCAAGGGGCGTACGTTCACCCAATCGGAAAACTCCTGCGCGGCGTGTTGCTGATCCCTGTCTTCGGCTGCATGCTGGTGCTGCTGCGCGTTCGAGCGGCGTTGCTCGGACCGCTGCGCATCGAAACCGTCACCGCCGACGGGGATCGCATCGCCTGTCACCTGCCCGACCTGATTCAGATGTACCTCTACGTGTTCGGCGTGTGGGAGCCGGACCTTGCGGCGTTCATTCGCGGGCAATTGCGATCCAATGATGTCTTCATCGACGTCGGCGCGAACATCGGCTTCGATTCGCTGCTCGCATCCCGCGCGGTCGGCGATGCTGGCCGAGTCGTGGCAATTGAGGCGTCGCCGATGGTCTTCAAGCGACTGCTCGAAACGCTGCGATTGAATGGCTCGCCGACG
Organism: uncultured Isosphaeraceae bacterium; assembly: GCA_964498045.1. Taxonomy (GTDB): domain Bacteria; phylum Planctomycetota; class Phycisphaerae; order Phycisphaerales; family SM1A02; genus DATKJG01. The sequence continues at coordinate 5,535 of CAZCGB010000111.1, read as the reverse complement.
AATGTCCGCACCATCAACATGGCTGTCGCGGCGGAAGCAGGCATGCTGAACATTTATGCCGGGCCGCAGCACAACGTGGGGCTGACGACGACGGTGCCGCGCGGCGAAATGCCCCAGGTCGCCACCATCGAAGCCGCTCCGTTGGGTGATCTCCTTCAACACGATGAGATTGAGCGCGTGCGGCTCATCAAGATCGACGTCGAAGGAGGTGAAGTCGCGGTGCTGGCCGGGCTTGCCCAGTGCATAGATCGGCTGCCGCACACGACAGAGATTGCCGTAGAACTCTCACCGCTTTGGTGGCGTGATCGCACATGCACGTCGCGAGTCATTCTGCAGCCGTTCGTCGACCGGGGCTTTCACATTTACACGATTCCCAACAATTACTGGCCATGGCGATACCTCTGGCCGCGCGAAGTCTTTCGGCCGCGGCGATTGCGCGATGAATCCATCCTCACCAGGCCGATCAAGCGATTGGACGTAATTCTCTCTCGCCGGGACAGCGAGGAATTGTGAACGACGCGTTCGACCAAACCGCCCTGCATTCGCCGCGCCATGACGCCGTTTGGTGCATGCTGGCGGCGCTGCTGGTGCTGGCGGTGTCGATGGGCATGCGATACGGCACGCGCGTGTTGCATGCGCCGGCGACGTTTGATGAGCCGTACATCGCCGCGCCGATCACCGACATCCTGCATCAGGGCTGGTCGTTTCGCACCGCCATTGATTTTGAAGAGACCAAGGGGCCGGGGTTGATCTGGTTTTACGCGGCCGCAGGCGAAGTTGTCGGAGATTCCCTGAACGATTTGCGACTCATCTCGCTCGCGCTCTTCGCGCTGGGCGTCGTGCCGCTGCTGTCGATCGCGCGACGGTGCGGCATTCACGGCCAGTCGCTAATCGCTGTCTCGGGCTTGTACGCGTTGCTGCCTTACCACGCTGTGCTCGGCCAGATGGTGATGAGCGAGCCGGCGTTCGTGCTGCAGATGCTGCTGGCGTGCTGGTTGTTCCTGCATGGCCTGTTCTTTCCCGGCTCGCGATGGTGGTCGCTCCCGCTCTTTGTCATCGCGCTTTCGGTGGTCCTGCACAATCGCGTGCATGGCGTCGCATTGGCGGCGGGAGTGTGTCTGGTCGCCTTCGAGCGCGGAGGCGTGCGCGGCGCGCGGCCATGGGTGATCGCCTGCGCCATCGCAGGACTCAGCCGCCTTCCGCTCTGGTTGCATTGGGGAGGACTGGTCAGCCCGCGCTTTCAGCACGTGCATGGCCTGGGTGTAAGCTTCTCGGGGCAGACGTATCTGCTCGCAACGTATGCGCCGCTGGTGGCTGTGTTCCTCTGGCCGGTTCTGGTCGGCAGCGAGTTCCGCGCGCGGCATTGGCTGATCGCGCTTGGTGCGGCCGTCGGCTTACTGCTGAGCATCTTCGCGATGCCGAACCTGAATCAAACGTCAATGTTCGAGGGGATACCGGTTCACCAGTATGCTGGGATCACCGCGACGATGATTCGCACGATCTCAGCGAATCAGTCGCTGCAGGCGATCATGATCAGCGCACTGGCGACGCTCGGCGGCGCGGGTCTTGGCTCGCTTGGCGTCATCGCATGGACATCGACGACCATGCAGGTCCGCGGAGTGGTGGAACGACTGCAATTCTGGCTCCTCGCAGCCGGGCTGGCCATGTACGCTGCCAGCGCGACTCCGGTGTATGACCGCTACGCGCTTGGCTGGGCGATTCTTCTGCCGATCATCTGGATGCAGCGCCTGCCGCGATGGTTGTTGATCGCGCAGGCGATGGGGTTGACGGCCATCGCCGCGATCCTCACATCGAATTGGCTGATGTGATTGATCTTGCGGAAATCACTCGGTGATGATTGGACCGGCCGCGGGCATCGCGCCCGCAGGAGCCACTTTCACACCGCCGGCTCCCGGCTGCTTGCTCATCTGCTGTGCGACGAGCGTGGCGATCTGCACGAATCGCGAGCGCAGGTCAGCAAGGATCTGCTGGATTTCCTTCGCTTCCTCTTCACTCAGATTGCCTCGGGTCTTCTGCTCCAGGATATCGAGCAGATCAATCGCGAAGCGCGAGCCTTCGAGATCAACGATGACGCCGCCGGTCTTCTTGTCAGCCATCACGCCCAGCCCCATGATCGCCTGCTGCGCCAGCATGCCCACGAGCGTACGGAAATCCGCGGGAGGCAATGCTTCGCGTTCATCTCCGCCCTCGGCGTCTGATCGGCCGGCTCGCGTGGCAGGCGCCTTGGCGGTCTCCTTCTGCGCCAGACGCTCCTTTTCCTTCTGGGCCTCAGCCTTCCAGTCACTGTCGATCTGAATTTTCGGAGTTTCAGCCATGGGATTCCTGCGTGATGGGGACTGAACGACGCCTGCGACGAAGTATACGCGCGCAGTCGTTACAATCCCGGCCGTGCCGATTCCGCGCAGGCGGAATCGGCAGTCAGGAGGACGCCATGAGCAACATGATGTTGAGAAGCCGCAAGGGGTTTCAATCAGGACGCAACGCTGCCGCTGCTGCATGCGGAGCGGCGATGATGCTGGCATCGCTCGGAGGATGCGCAAGCGACGGCGGTCCCACCGCGAACTCCTCGCGCATGGTCAGCATCGCCGCATTCTCCGATGGGCCAGAACAGTCACCCGCAACGCAGGCTGGACCAGTGACGAACAGCGAGTCGCTTGCGTCTTCCGCGCCGGCCTCCGCACCCACCACATCGCCTGCCGCAGCGCCGGTCAAGCCAATTCCATCCGCCACGCCGGTCGAACTCACGCCGCGGCCGATGAGTCCCGGTGACGAAGCAGTTGTTGAAAGCGTGATTGGCCAGGTCAGCGGGCGGCCGATCTTCGTCGATGCGTTCCTCGAACCGATCGCAGACCAACTTCGGCAGGAAGGCTTGCGGCTGTCGCAGAATGACTTCATCAAGAGCGCGCAGGCGATCATCAACAAGCGGCTGTCGGAAGTCGTGTTGAACGAACTGGTGCTGGCCGAAGCCGAGGCTTCGCTGTCTCAGGAGGAGCAGATGGGCCTGCTGGCGTTCCTGCGCGACATGAAGGAGAAGACCATCGCCAAGGCGGGTGGAACGCTTTTCGGCGCGGAACAGAAGGTCAATCAGGAACAGGAGATGACGCTTTCGGAGTACGAGGAAGCCCAGAAGAACGCGACACTTATTCAGAAGCTGCTCTACGACCGCATTGAGCCTCGGGTGATCGTCTCCTGGCGCGATGTGCAGCGCGAGTACGAACTTCGCAAAAGTGAATTCAATCCGCCGGCCACAGTGACGCTGCTGCGGCTTACGTTGAGCGACAGCGACCAGGCGGCCCTCATCGAGCAGGCCAAGACGATGCTCGGCGATGGCGTCGCCTTCAAGGACATGGTCAAGCTGCTCTCGTTGGATGAATTCGTGAGCCCGCTGGCTGGCGGCACGATGCGCATCGGCCCGGGCGGATTGAGCGATGTTGAAGTCGTTGAGGCGTTCAAGCCCGCGCTTTCGAAGCTCAAGGGAGAGGAGGGCGAAGTCACCGAGTTCATCGCACACAGAGGACGCACGGTCTGGCTGTATGTCGAAAAGATCGAGCAGCCGCCCGGAAAGTCGCTGTACGACGTGCAGGAGCAGCTCATTGCGGAATTGCGGGCGCGACGAACCGCCGAGGAGCGCGACAAGTACGTGCGATCGCTGTTCCAGAAAGGCATATTCGATGAGCTCGAAACCATGTCGCGCCGCGTGCTGATGGTGGCGATCCTGCGCTATTCACCGTGAGCGTGATGAGGACGGCGGCGCGATTGCCATGGGATTCTGGCGTCACATCTTCGCTCAAGACCAATCGCTTGGCGCGAAGGGGGAACTCCTGGCCGCGAAGTTTCTTCGGAAGCGCGGCTACCGGATCCTTGAACGCAACGTCGAAGTGCATGATGACGAAGCGGACTTGATCGCGCTTGACCCGGATGGCGCGACCGTCGTCATCGTCGAAGTCAAGGCCCGCAAGAACGATGGCATCGCCCCTGAGGCCAGCGTCAACAGCGTCAAGCAGCGCAACCTCAAACGCATGGCGGCGAAGCTTCAACAGAACGGCCGCTATCGCGACCGGTCGATGCGGTTCGACGTTGTGGCGATCGTGATGCCTGACCGCGGCAAGCCGGTGATCCGGCACATCGTGGGCGCGTTCGGCGCGTGACCTCGCAGCCGCTCATGCGATGGCCGCCAGGAGGGCCACACGATCGCTCATCGCCTCGCGCAGCGACTCGCGCCAGTGTGGCATGCGAACCCCGAACGCCTTTTCCGTCGCGCTGTTGTCGAGGATCGCATGCGCCGGCCGCACCGCCTTCGCGCCGTATTCCGCCGTCGAGACGGGCGTGATCATCGGCACAGGCCTCTCGGGAATAAGCGCGGCCGCCTCCTCAAACACCGAGCGGGCGAATTCAAACCAAGTCGTCGATCCGCCGCAGGAGAGGTGGTACACGCCTTCGCGTCCGCTGAAGTCCGCTCCGTACTTCGTTGATCGGGCGGCATGCGAAACGATCTGGCACGTCGCGCGGGCGATGGCACGTGCCCAAGTCGGCGCGCCCACCTGGTCGTTCACGACCCGAAGTTCCGGCTTGATCGCGCCTTGCCGGAGAATCGCCAACACAAAGTTGCGGCCAGTCAACCCATACACCCACTGGGTGCGAAGGATCACATGGCTGACGCCTGAGGCGATGATGGCCTGTTCACCCTCACGTTTGGTGCGACCGTACACGCTTTTCGGATCAGGTCTGTCGCTCGGCAGGTATGGAGTCGCCTTGAATCCGTCGTAGACGTAATCCGTCGAATAATGCACAAGAGCCGCTCCGGCAGCTTTTGCCTCCCGAGCCAGGACACCCACGGAGGTGGCGTTCACGAGTCTGGCCAGGTCCGGCTCATCCTCAGCACGATCAACGGCGGTGTATCCAGTCGCGTTAATGACGACGTCCGCGTGAGATTGTTGAATCACCGGACCGATCGTCTCCGGCCGGGCCATATCGATGGTCGTTCGATCGGTGGCTTGGACCACCCAGTTTTTGGGAGCTGCTTGAAGGATCTCCCGGCCGATCTGGCCTGTTTTTCCAAGGACAAGGACGTTCATCCAGACGGTTCTCCCAGAGCGGCAGGCGCAATGTGATTTGGCCGACCTGCAAAAGTTTCTCATCGGCGTGAACCGCTCACGATGCCGCGAGAAGGGGTTGCAGAAAAAAAAATACAAAAAACCAAGACCGTGGATAACTTGACGCCAACTCCATAAACACAGCAATTGCAATGGTTTAGATGTTACTCAACGCCAACTAACCAGCACTTATGGGGTCAAAAACCCGCATTTGAGCCAGTTGCAAGCCCGTGTTACTAGGTTCCGCCACAAATGGACGGCGACCGGCGTTCGGCCGCCAAGTTTGGTTAGACCGCTGAACGGACCTGGCAGGAAACGGGAGAAAGCCCTGCCAGGCCGCTTGGGAAGGTTCACGGTTCCAGCCCCCTGCTCGTTCGTGATTCCAAAGAGGGTTTGACCCATGAGAGACCTGCAAACGGAT
>CAZCGB010000110.1:0-7837 GCA_964498045.1 uncultured Isosphaeraceae bacterium | reverse complement strand
CAGCGACCTGCTGGCGGTGATCACCGCATGGGGAAGCTGCCCGGCGGCTCCCGCGGACTGCGACAGCGACATCGTGCCGCATTACGTCGGCGATGGCTCGGTGAACGTGAGCGACCTGCTGGAAGTCATCACGCACTGGGGCGCGTGCTTCCCCAAGTGATTCGTGGAGCACGGTTGTCATGCGACGCCGCGACTTGAGACAGTCGCGGCGTTGTTTTTCTGTTGCCGTTGGGAATCGAAAAATCTGATTCTGCGTTATCCCGCGCGTGAACCTTCGTCGCATTCCTTTCAGCACTCCTCATTCACACCCGCTCGAAAGGACTCTTCATCATGTTCACCTATCACGCTCGTCACATCCTCTCCGCGTCATTGCTGGCGTCGGTCATGCCCGGCATCGCGTCGGCGGCATCATCGCGGCAGCCCGATTTCAACGGCGATGGCTTCGCCGACCTCATCATGCCCGCGCCGGGCGAGAAGATCGGCCAGGCCAAGGCCGCCGGCGCGATCAACATCGTGTATGGAACCGCTGAAGGACTGAAATCCGAAGGCAGCCAGATGCTCAGCCAGGGCGCTGACGGCATGAGCGACACGCCGGAGAAGTTCGATCGCTTCGGCCGACGCACCGCCTTCGGCGACTTCAACGGCGACGGCTTCAGCGACCTGGTCGCCTCCGCCACCGGCGAAGACTCCAGCTCTGGCGCGGTCACCGTGATCTACGGCTCGGCTTCGGGCCTCGTCGCCGGCGACAATCAGACGTTTCGTCTCGGCATGGACGGCGTGCTCGGCACGCCCGAAGACTCGGCGTACTTCGGATGGAAGCTCGCGGTCGGCGATTTCAACGGCGATGGCAAGGACGATCTCGCCATCGCGGCGTCCGATGAAGACGCCGGCGGCTCACCCGATTCCGGAGCAGTGCATGTGCTCTACGGCTCGGGCTCCGGTCTCACCACCGTCAACAACCAGCGCTGGTGCCAGGGCGGCGGCGGGCTGCAGGGCGCGGCTGAGCCGGGCGACTACTTCGGCATGGCCATGGCCGCGGGCGATTTCAACGGCGACGGCTGGGACGATCTCGCTGTCGGCTGTCCGTACGAGAACGGCAACGGCACGTACAACTGCGGCGCGGTCAACGTGATCTACGGCTCGGGCAGCGGACTCTCGTCCACCGGCAATCAGTTCTGGCATCAGGACTCGCCGGGCATCGCGAACGCCATCAACGGATATGAGTATTTCGGCTGGGCACTCGCAGCCGGCGATTTCAACAACGACGGCAAGGATGATCTCGCCATCGGCGCTGACAGCGAGAATGTCGACGGCAAGAACGAAACCGGCGCTGTGCATGTGCTCTATGGCAGCAGTAACAAGGGGCTTCGTTCCACCGGCAGCCAGTTCTGGACGCAGAACTCCGAGGGCATTGCGGACGCCTGTGAAGCCAGGGATCGGTTCGGCGCTTCGCTGTCGGTCGGCGACTTCAACGGCGACGGCTTCGGCGACCTGGTGATCGGCGCGCTCGGCGAATCCATCGACGCCAAAAACCTCGCTGGCGCGACGCATGTGCTGTACGGATCGGCCGGCAAACTCACCAGCGCGGGCAGCCAATTCTGGTCCCAGGACGTCAGCGGCGTCGCGGGCGCATCAGCCGGCGGCGACACGTTCGGCTCCATGCTTCTGGTGGGCGACTTCGACGGGGACGGCAAGGATGACATCGGCATCGGCGTTCCGTTCGAGACCATCGGCGGCGCAGCCGAGGCCGGCGCGATCAACGTCCTCTACGGCGCGGCCAACAAGGGTCTCAAGGCCGCCCGCAACCAGTTGTGGACACAGGATTCGCCCGGCATCGACGACAAGTGCGAGAAGGATGACAACCTCGGGTACGACAACTATTGATCGCACCTGCATCGCGCAGCACGATCGAGCTTCGCGGGCGAAGGATGGCACAAGCCATTCTTCGCCCGCGTTCATTTGCGCGCAGCGCGATGGAGCAGCCGTACGGTGGATGCAAAGACCGCGGTTATCGGGCGCTTCCCGTCGCGGCCGCCTGGGAAACGCCTGTTCAATCATCCGGTAAGGCCGTCGTTCCGCACTTCAGGCAAGGCGCTCGGCATGCTCGTCGATAACTCTGGTGATGGACCGCCCATTCCCCGAAAAGGTTCCTGGCCGTTCCGCGCCTGCGTCGCGCGCGAAGGGCATCGGTCTGCCCGCGCAGCCCTGGGATGTCATCACCTCGGCCCTGCTGAACGAACTGGAGCAGCGGCTGGGTTCGATGCGCGCATCGTGGCTGGCCGCCGAAGTCAGCCGCCTGCGTGCGCTGACCGACGAGGCGGATGGCGGGACGCCCATCGATGACGATCGGATGCGCATGCTTCGCCGGCTTGCGGATGTCGAACCATCGCTGCTCAGCGGCGAGGCCGACGTCGCCGAGCTGGTCGAGAAGTGCGAATCGCTCATTCACCGCTGCTCCCTGGCGTCGCGCAGCGGCCGACCCTCTCGCGACAACCAGCCGCGGCATCACGCCGCCTGAATCCTTCGCGTTCCGCGCCCCGGGGCCTTGCATGTCGTCAGACCCGCACAATCAGTCCGCCGCGACGACGACGACTTCATCGGCTCGTCCGCGCCTGCTGGCGATCGACGACGACACCGATGTGCATCGGTTGTTGAAGACTTCGCTGCGCCACGAACGCGTCGAAGTGCACGGCGCGACGTCAAGCGAACAGGGACTGCTCATCGCCGCGACGCTGCGTCCTGACGTCATCCTCATCGACATGCAGCTGAACGAGGAAGACGGCTTCGCGCTGCTGGAGCGTCTGAAGGCGGACCCGCTCACGCAGGACATTCCCATCATCTTTCTCGCGCACAAGCCGGACACGAACATGATCGTGCGCGGACTGGACATGGGGGCGATCGATTTCGTCGCCAAGCCCTTCGACGTGGGCGAACTGAAGGCCCGCGTGCGCAGCGCGCTGCGGATTCGATCGTTGATCAGGATGCTCGCGCAGCGGGCGCAGATCGACGGCCTGACCGGCCTGTGGAACCGCGCCCACTTCGATCAGCGTCTGCAGGAGGAGGTCGTCTCGGCCCATCGCCACGGCACGCCGCTGTCGCTGATCCTCTGCGACCTGGACAATTTCAAGCCCGTCAACGACAGCCGCGGCCACACGTTTGGCGACAACGTGCTTGAGGAATGCGCGCGGATTCTCGCCGGCGGCCGCGCGGGAGACATCGCCTGCCGCTACGGCGGCGAGGAATTCGCGGTCATCCTGCCGCGCACGACCGCCCAGGACGCCGCCCGCGTCGCTGACCGATTGCGTGAGGCGATCGCCGCGCTGCGCTGGGATCAATGGCCGCAGCTGATCGTCACCGCGTCGTTCGGCGTGGCGGATCTGCCGCAGCTTACCGCGCCACCTCTGGCGGCGGCCGTCGCAGAAGCGGCGGCCACATGCGCGCGAGCGCTCATCGATCGCGCCGACACCGCGCTGTATGCCGCGAAACAGTCAGGCCGCGACCGGGTGCACATCGCCGGCGAAGTCGACCGGCTGCGCGCCAGCGCGTGATCATTCAGCGATCGCGCGTCACCACATTGTCGGCCAGCGCGCTGAGCAGATCTCTCGCAGGACCATCGGGCAGCCGCGGCAGTTCGGTCTTGGCCTGCATCACCAGGTCCAGGGCCGTCTCGATCGTCCGCGCCACCGCGCCGCTTTCCACCAGCCGCACGCGCAGCGACGCCGCATCGCCCGGCCCCCCGCCGCAGCCGCGCATGATGATGCTCAGCGTCTCGCCGCGCTCCTGCTGGCTGGCACGAGCAAGGTGATCGATCAGCGGCAGCGTCAGCTTGCCCTTGCCGAGGTCCTGGCCCAGCGGCTTGCCCAGCACGGCCGGGTCGCCGACGAGATCGAGCAGGTCGTCCTGAATCTGAAACGCCACGCCGAGACCGGAGCCGAACCGAGCCATCGCCGCGCTCACCTCGTCCGATGCGCCGCTGACGAACGCGCCCAGCCGGCAGCATTCGCCGATGAGCGAGGCGGTCTTGCGGCGGACGATCTCCATGTACATCTCGCGGTCGATCGAATAGTTGTTGCGATGATGCAGCTGCACCAGTTCGCCTTCGCAGAGCGTGTTGGTGACCGCGCCCAGCGCGAGGTTCACCGTCGGATCGCCGATCGTCGAACAGAGATGAAATGAATTCGAGATGAGATAGTCGCCGAGCATGACGGCCGTCTCGTTGCCCCAGAGGTGATTGACCGTGGCGCCGCGGCGGCGCACCTGGCTTTCATCGAGCACATCGTCGTGCACGAGCGTGGCCATGTGGATCATCTCGACGACCGCGGCGATGATGCGGTGCTTCTCGGTCAGCGTCGCGCCGTCGCCCGAATCCCCCGCCGCCGCCATGCCGGTGAGCAGCACCAGCGACGGGCGCAGCATCTTGCCGCGGTAGTGCTCGACGTGCATGCACAGCGTGTTGACCGCCGACATGTCGCTGGCGAGCTGCCGCTCGAAGATGATGGCGACCTGTTCGAGCTGCTCGGTGAGCAGGGAAACCACGGGCTGATGCCGGGCGTCAATGTTCAGCATATGTGCCGGATTGTAGGGCCGAATCGCGAAGTTGCGCCCCCTCCAGATCGCCCCCGCCGTCCCTGCCGCCGCTCAACTCTTGGCGTACATCGGCTTGAGAAGCCCGCCCATTTTGTCGACCTTGCGATGCGTGGAGATCCACAGGCACACGCAGCCGGTGACCAGCATCAGCGCGCTGAGCAGTTGCCCGCGCGAAAGCCCGAAGGTCAGCCCCACGCCCGCATCAGGCTGACGGAAGATCTCGCTCACCATGCGCATGAGCGCATACGTGATGAGAAAGCTCGATCCCACCACGCCCGGCTTGCGCGGCTTGAGCCAGATGAGCACAAGCACGAGCGCAAGGATCGGGCCGTCGGTGATCGCCTGCATGATCTGCGACGGGTAGTACGCCGTCAGCATCGGCTTGAGCGTGGACACGACCTGTCCGTGAAGGGAATCCGATGAATCGCGCGCAATGTCCACGATGCGCTGCAGCACATCGCCGTGCGCACCGACGACCGGCTCAAGCTGCTGCACCAGCGCGTCCAGCCGGTGCTGGGCTTCATGCACAACCTGCTGCGTCAGTTCGGCGGAACCGGAAGCCGGCCCGTGAATGTTGAAGTCATACGCAGCTGCGGCGACGACGTCGGCGTATTCCTTCGGTTCAGTCATCGGCGATGGCTGCGCAGCCACCAGCCATCGCTCGATCACCTGCTGGGGATACTTCACGCTCCACCACGGCGGCTGGCCCTGCATGCTCGCCGGCAGGGCCTTGCCCCAGAGCTCGGCGTTGACGAAATTCGCGATGCGCCCGAAGCACAGGCCGAATGTGCTGGCCAGCGCGCCGAAATCGAGCATGTGCAGCACGCTCAGCCCCCGGCGGCGGCCGTAGATGGTGATCGCCACGACGACGCCGATGATCCCGCCGTGGCTGGCCATCCCGCCGCGGTTGATGGCCAGGACGCCCCAGAAGGGGAACGCGCTCGAGAAGTCCGTGAGCAGGTGACGCTCGTAGAAGATCGCGTAGCCCAGCCGCCCGCCGATCAGCACGCCGAGGATCACGCTGAACATCATGTCGCCGATGTCGCGCACGTTGAGCGGGCTGCGCCCCGACTTCGCGAGCCAGCGCACGAACGCCCACGCGAGCAGGAAGCCCATCGCATACGACAACCCGTACCAGCGCACGCCGAAGGTGGGCGTGAAGCGGATCGCGAACGGGTCGAGTTGGTGAAGGAATGAGTCGGCGAGCAGCAGCATGTTGATCGTCGCGCTGATACGGTATTCAACCGGCAGTCTAGCGGCGAGCGCTCCCGGCCGCGCTGTCGCGAATCTGCACGCATCGCGGGCGCGACGCAGCAAGCCCGGTTCGCACGACATGAGCGACATAACGTCAAATCTTCCGTCCGGCCCACCCGAGTTCGCGCAGCCCGCACGACCGGGCGACCTCACGCCCGCGATTCGCTCGCTTCTCGCCGGCCGCACGCTGAGCGCGGAGCAGATGATCGCGGCGTTCGAGGCGATGATGACTGGCCAGTCGCATCACGCGGAAGTCGGCGCACTGCTCGCGCTGCTCGCGCAACGAGCGCCCACCGCCGAGGAACTGCTCGGCGCGGCCACGGTGATGCGCCGGCACGTCGACCGCGTGGAATCAAGCTGCAATCCTGATTCGCTCGTGGACACCGCCGGTACGGGCGGAGCACCGAAAACGTTCAACGTCTCCACCGCCGCAGCGATCATCGCCGCCGCCGCGCTGCGTAACCACGGCAGCTCGGATTCGGACAGCATCAGCGGAGTCGCCAAACACGGCAACCGCTCCCGCTCCGGCCGCGGATCGGCGGAAGTCCTTCGCGCACTGGGCGTGAACATCGACGCCGGCCACGCCTCCCAGGCCCGCTGCCTGAACGACGTGGGAATCTGCTTCTGCTTTGCGATTCATCACCACCCCGCGACGCGGCATGTGATGCCGGTGCGGCAGACGCTCGGCTTCCCGACAATCTTCAATCTGCTCGGGCCGCTGACGAATCCCGCAGGCGCGCGCAGGCAGGTCATGGGCGTGTACGACGCGAAGTTCCTGGGCCCGATCGCCGAGGCCTTGCGCGACCTCGGCGCTATCCGGGCGATGGTCCTGCACAGCGACGATGGACTGGATGAACTCTCCATTGCCGCACCCACGCGCATCATGCATGTGATGAACGGCGAAGTGCGCGAGGAGACGATTTCCCCCGAGGATGCGGGACTGAAGCGCGCCTCGCTGCAGAGCGTCACCGCGCGCGATCTCGATCATGCGGCCCAGCTGATGCGCGAGGTGCTGGCGGGAACCTTGAAGGGCCCGGTGCGCGACATGACGCTGCTCAACGCGGCGGCGACGCTGGTGGTCGCGGGCACGGCGGACTCGCTGCGCGAAGGCGTGCAGGTCGCAGCGAAAACCATCGACAGCGGCGCGGCGGCGGACACGCTGCAGCGGCTCGCCCGGGAATCAAGCATCTGATCAGAGGCCCGGCGTGCGATCCATCACTGCTTGCCCTTGAGCAGCATCGGGCGATGCAGCCGCACCAGGTCCTGAATCGGCCCGTGCGCGCCGGCGGTGACTTCGATCGTCAACTCGCGGCCCTTCAGCGGCGCGTTGATGCTCGCCATGGGCGTCATGGCGTTCAAATGCGCACGGAACACCTGCTCATCGTCGCTGCGCACGATCAGCTCGCAATCGCCCCACTCGCGCATGTCGCGCGGCAATTCGGCTTCGGCGATGAAGCGCTGACAGCCGGCAGGCAGCGCGTACCGCGTCACCAGCGGGCCCGAGAATTCGATGGTGGACAAACCCAGGGCTGCATCGGGTTCCAGCAGCGCCGGCCGCGGCAGCACGTAGCGCGTCGCCGGTCCTTCCACGCGCGAAGGCGTCAGCGACGCCAGCGGCAGAAGCGCGTCGCGATCGAACAGCATGGCGGCGATATCCGAAAGCCCCACGCGCGGCGGCGCGGTTGATGGCTGATTCGCGCCCACCGGCCCGCCGCCGCCGGAATCCTGCGCCAGCAGCGTTCCGCCGGTCATGCGCACGTAGCCGTCATCTCCCACAGCGATGGAGCGCACATCCAGCACCGTGCCCTCGGTGAACCACACGCGGCGTCCACTGCCGGCCTGACGCGGGGCGATCATGGTGATGGCTGTGACGCGATCGAGCGGAATGTTGACGGCCTGCCGATTGGCGCCTTCGCCGACGTCGAGCGTGACGACTTCGCCGATCGCTGTGACCAGGCCTTCCTGCCGGTCGCCGTTGGCGGTGAGCACGACGTCG
>CAZCGB010000109.1:0-7859 GCA_964498045.1 uncultured Isosphaeraceae bacterium | reverse complement strand
CCTGGCGAGAGCGGTTGGATCATTCCCGCAGGCAACGTGGATGAACTCGTCAATGCGATGCGCGAAGTGATGAACACGCCGATCGAGGAATTGAATCACATGGGCACGGCCGGGGCGCAGCACGTGCGTGGGAGGCATTACACGCCGACGGAAGCCGACAAACTTGAAGCGCTGCTGCTGGAGGGAACCCGCTGATGTGCGGCATCGCCGGCGCGATCGGGCGCATCGAACCCGACATCATCCGCGCGGTGCATGTCGCCAGCGACTGCCAGAAGCACCGCGGACCGGATGATGATGGGTTCTTTCAGAGCGGTGAAGCCGGAACCAACGGCGCGATGCTCGCCTTTCGCCGGCTCGCCATCATCGACCTTTCGCCGGACGGCCACCAGCCCATGCGCGATGACGCGACGGGCAACGTCATCATCTTCAACGGCGAAATCTACAACTTCCAGGAACTCCGTCGCGAACTCGAATCGCTGGGCGAGTCGTTCCGCTCGCGCAGCGACACCGAGGTCATCCTCAAGGCCTACGCGCGCTGGGGCGCGCAAGCCATCAGCAGGCTGCGCGGCATGTTCGGCCTGGCCATCTGGAACGCGCACGAGAAAATCGTGCTGCTCGCGCGGGACCGCGTCGGCATCAAGCCTCTGTATCTCGCCACGATTGGGCGCCCCGGAGATCGCAGCACGCTGCTGTTCGCGTCGGAACTTCGCTCGCTGCTGGCGACCGGCTTGATCGCGCGCAAACTCAATCCCGCCGCCGTCGGCGGATACGTCTGGAACGGGTTTGTCGTTGGGCCCGAAACCATCATCGAAGGCGTGCGTCTGCTTCCCGCCGGCACAATGGCGATCGTCGATCCTGCGAAGGGCAAATGCGAGTTGCATCGCTATTGGGACCTGCCGCCGGAATCAGCGGCGCGCGATGGCGTCGAGCGTTTGCGATCTGAGCTGCATACCACGATGCGTCAGCATTTGAATGCCGATGTGCCGCTGGGCGTGTTCCTTTCCGGCGGCGTGGATTCCAGCGCGGTCTCGGCGCTTGCGGTCCAGGAAGCGGGGGGGATGGTGCGGACGTTCAACATCTCCTTCGACGAAGCGGAGTTCGACGAATCGAAGTACGCCAAGGCCGTCGCCGCCGCGCTGGGCACCGAGCACGCCGACGTGCGTCTCACGCAGCGGCACTTTCACGATCAACTGCACGATGCGCTGCGCAGCATCGATCAGCCGACGTTTGACGCCATCAATTCGTACTTCGTCAGCCGCGCCGTGCGCGAGGCGGGCATCACTGTCGCGCTGGCGGGCACGGGCGGCGATGAGCTCTTCGGCGGGTATCGCAGTTTCCGCGACATTCCCAAGGCCGCCAAGATCAGCCGCCGCCTGAAGCATGTGCCCGAAGGAGCGCTGCGCGGCGTGGCGAAGGGCGTGGCGCGGATGAAGACCGGGCGAGCGGGTGAGATTCCGCCGCAGACGCGCTGGGGGAAACTCGGCGATGTGCTGTCCACGCGCGGGCGGCTGCTCGACCTGTATCAGACCTCTTACGCGCTCTTCACCGCCGACTTCTCGAAACAACTGCTGGCGATGAATCTCAACGGCGAGTTGCGCCGCGGCCTGCCACGCATCCGCGCGCATGAACTCGATCAACTGGCGGGTGACGCCCCGTCGCTGCACGCGATCGCCACGCTGGAGCTGGCGAACTTCATCGGCGAGCGCCTGTTGCGCGACACCGACGCCGCGAGCATGGCCGTGTCGTTGGAGGCGCGCGTGCCGCTGCTCGATCATGTGGTGATCGAAGCCGCCGCCGCTGTGCCTGAGCATGAGCGGTTTGATCCGCTCGGCAAAAAGATGCTGCTGCGGCGGTTGGGCATGGACGGCGCCAAGAACCTCGATCAGTCGGTCTTCGAGCGGCCGAAGTCGGGTTTTGTGCTGCCGATCGAAATGTGGGCCAGGCAGGAGCTGAAGGCGGAAGTCGAGAGGACCATGCTTGATCGCGCACGATGTGAATCGTGCGGCCTCAATTCTGAAGCCGTTGCCCGACTTTGGCGGGCGTTCGCGGTGGGCGCGCCAGGGCTTTATTGGTCACGCATCTGGGCGGTGTTCGTGCTGCTGTGGTGGTGCAAGGAGCATCGCGCGTCGATTTGAATGCGGATTGTGCCGATAATCATGGACGATCCTGCCAAGTCGTGCGCGGCTAAGCCGCAAGCGGCGATACGAACTCGAAACTCGGAACCCGGTACTCGAATGTCTCGTCGTTACTGTCTCATCACTCCCTGCCGCGACGAAGCGGCGTACCTGCAGATCACCATCGACACTGTTGCTGCGCAGACAGTGCGGCCGACGAAGTGGGTCATCGTTGATGACGGCTCGACCGACGACACGCCCAACATCCTCGCGCGGGCGGCTGCGAAATACCCGTACATCCAGGTCATTCGGCGACAGGACCGCGGCCAGCGTGCCGTCGGCCCCGGCGTGATCGAGGCGTTCTACGACGGCCTTGCCGCCATCGACATGAACGACTACGACTACATCTGTAAGTTCGATGGCGACCTCGAGATGCCGCCGCGGTACTTCGAGCGCGTGATGGAGCATTTCGAAAGCGACCCGTGGATGGGCACGCTCTCGGGCAAGTTGTATCTGCGCTATGACGACAAGATGGTCGAGGAACGCTGCGGCGATGAGAACAGCGTCGGTCCCGCGAAGTTCTATCGCGTGCCGTGCTTCAAGGACATCGGCGGGTTCGTGCGGCAAGTGAGTTGGGACGGCATCGACGGCCACATGTGCCGATTGAAGGGCTGGGTCGCGCGCTCGATGCACGATCCGGAAATGCAGATCATCCATCTGCGTCGCATGGGCTCGAGTCAGAAGAGTTTTTGGACCGGCCGCACGCGATGGGGACGCGGCAAGTATTTCATGGGCTCGGCCCCGTATTACGTCGCAGCGGTCAGTGTGTACCGCATGTTCGAGCGGCCGTTCGTCATCAGCGGCGTCGGCATCTTCTGGGGCTACATGAAGGCGTGGTTCAAACGCCTGAGCAAATTCAACAATCGCGAGTATCTGAAGTTCTTCCGGCGATATGAGTTGGAGTCGCTGCTGCTGGGAAAGCGGCGGACGATGAACAAGTATCACGATCGGGTGCGTCGCGAATTTGCGCCGCCGTTGCAGCGCGTGCAGGCGAAGCCGCAAGCGGCTGGGGTTGTCGCCGAATCGAAACCTGTGGCGGCGTGAGTTTCACCATGGCCGCGCGGAATCCACCACGAGTCATGGCCGTTTCCAGCGGCGGCGGGCATTGGGTGGAACTGCTGCGCGTGCGGCCTGCGTTCGAGGGCTGCGATGTCGCGTATGTCACGGTGAATCGTGAGTATCGGCGCGATGTGCCGAATGCGCGGTTTCACAAGGTGAACGACGCCACGCGATGGAGCAAAATCGCGGCGTTGTGGCAGGCGTTCCGCATCCTGTTGATCCTCATGCGCGAGCGACCGGATGCGATCATCACCACCGGCGCTGCTCCGGGCTACTTCGCGATGCGCATGGGCAAATGGTTCGGCGCGCGGACCATCTGGCTGGATTCGATCGCGAACGTCGAGGAACTGTCGATGTCCGGGCAGATGTCATCGCGCTTCGCCGACCTTTGGCTGACGCAGTGGCCGCATCTCGCCGGGGCGGATGGGCGGCCGGAATGCGCGGGAGCGGTATTGTGATCTTCGTCACCGTCGGCCATCAGATGCCTTTCGACCGCCTCATCCGCGCGATGGATGAGTGGGCGATCGCACACGCGCGCGAGGATGTTGTGGCGCAAATCGGCGAAAGCGCGTTTCAGCCGAAGCGCCTGAAGGCCTCCAAGTTCCTTTCGCCCGTCGAATTCGAGAGGCACATGGATGAGGCCGTCGCGGTGGTCGCTCATGCCGGCACCGGCACCATCATCGCCGCCCTGCAGCGCGGCAAGCCGTTGCTGGTGCTGCCGCGCCTTTCGAAGTTCGGCGAGACGCGCAACGACCATCAGATTCCCACAGCCAGGCATTTCGCCGACGGCGGCTACGTGCTTTCCGCGAAGGACGAGACCGAACTGCCACAGCGCCTGCGCGAGTTGGAGACGTTTCGCCCGCGCGGCACGATCGGCGGGGCGGCGTCGGCGGAGTTGATCGAGAGGTTGCGGCGGTTCGTGTTTGATGAGACGAAACGGGGTTGATTCAATCCGCGGAGGCCGCGCATGTTCCAATTCCATCTTGCCGTCGTGGTTTTCCTGGGAGCGGTTACGGGCTTCAGTGCGCAGTGCGCAGCGCAGGCTTCGTCGCAGAGGCCGCCGGAGCCCAAAGAAAAAGTGCCCGAGTATCTCAGGTATCCGAGAGGTAACAAGCCCAAGCCCGTTTCCGAGGTCAAGGCCGGTCAATTCCATGCAAACTTTCTCTTTCCTCAGATTCCAAGGGTCATCGACTTTCCCGAATGGGAGCAGTACGCGCACACACTGAATCTGAGCAATGCCCAGCGGAAAGCGATCGCTGAAACGTACGACCAGTATCGACGCGCGGACTGGGACTTTCGGCTGAAGAACACTGAATCGCTCTTCGAACGCGCGGAGCCGCTCGCTGCACTTGGCCCGATGGATCAAACGACTGAGCACGCGGCGAAGGTCGCGGCGTTGCACGAGGAAGCAACTCGTCTCGGCGACGACATTCGTCAGATCGAGAGCCAGTTCTTCCAGCAGGTCGCAGCGATGCTGGCGGAGAATCAATTGCCGTTGCTCGATATCGCGCGCATGCGACGCGATCGGAAACTCGCTCGCGAGCAGTGGATGCCGCTGAACGGATTCGGGTTTGACCTCGATGATGCGTTGTATGAACTGGACAAGTCAGGGTTTGACCTCACGCCGCGTGAGCCGGAGGTATTCGAGGGTCTTGTGCAGGTGTGGCGAACCACCACCACGTCCGCGTACGTGAAGCACGCCCGAGCGTGGGACGCCCAGACCAGCGAGCGACTTATCCTGAGCGCCGAGATGATCGCAGCGAGCAAGGCAGGTGAACGAGAGCGAGCCTTGGAGTTGCGCGCGAAAGACATCGCGTCCAAGGACCCGGAAGCGAAGTCGGTGACGCGAATAGTCGAGCAGCAGCGTCAGTACGTCGAGCAGATTGCTGCACAACTCGGCGAACGGGCGCGAAACCGGCTGCTTGAAGTGTTCAACGAGCGGATGTTCACGCCGCTGTATCCCGATCCGGCCGATCTTACGAAGTTCCTGGAGGCTGTCGATGAACTCTCATTGACAGCCGAACAGAAACTCGAGATTGCCGATATCCGTACCGCATGGAACGCCGAAGCAGCGCTCGCCCTGAAGAACTACCTCGACCTCCATCTCTCATGGCGCGAGGAGGTGTTTGTACGTGGATACGGCAAGAACAACTATCCCGAGTACAGGCGCAAGATGTCGAATTCGATCGATGGCCGGATCAATCGCAGCGAGACCTTGATCAATGCCCTGCTCGAAGTGCTGTCAGACAAACAGGACAAGAAACTCGTCGGCGAAGTGAAGAAATGGCGCGCGGGGGTCGCCAAGTTTCGCGAGGAGCAGGAAGAATACAGAAAGCAGTTCGGTGGTTGGCCCGCTTCGACGCTGGTGAGATGATGAACGCCCATCACGCCGACGCCGCTTGCGCGTGGTGGCCGTTGGCGCGTTCGCTGCGGTGCTGGTTGGAGTGTTCGCCCTGATGCTCCAAGTCGCGCGCCAATGGCATTTCATCGAGCAACTGCTCGATGAGCCAATCCACCGTCGCGCTGACCATGCGATCCATGCCCGCTGTGTCGTTGAACAGTCGGTTGGTGGCATCAATGCGCACGAGTTTGTGTCGGGCGGCGAGATCGCGATTGAGTGTTTCAACCGCGTCAAGCAGCGCGGTGTCGTGCTCGGCGTGGATCAGCAGCGTGGGCGTCTGCACCGCGCTGGCATGCACAGCCGTCATGTTGCACACCGGGCCGCGCAGCACGAGAGCGCGCAGCTTGGGGTCCTCCTCAGCATGCTGCAGGGCAATCATCGCACCCGTGCCTGAGCCGACGATCGCCAATCGATCACGATCGACTTCCTTCAGCTTCACCACCGACTGCATGACGACGCGCAGGTCATCGCGCATCTGGCGGTCGCTGGCGTCGTGGATGTCGCCCCCCGAGCGCCCGTGGCCGGTGAAATCGAGTCGGATTCCGACCACGCCGCGCGCCGCCAGTCGTTCGCTGATCGCCATCGAGCGGGTGCTTCGTGCGCTGGACTCAAACCCATGCGCGAAGATCACCGCGGGGTGGCGGTTGCCGCGCTGCATGCCGGTGGGCAGATCGATTTCGCACAACAGGGCGTTGCCTCGCGAGTTCTGCAGTTTGAGCACGACGGTCTTCACGCCGCCGTGATCCTGCGGATGATGATCGCGGACCCAGCCTTCGAGAATGGCGCGCACCATTTCGTCAGTGACTTCATCGAAGTCCTCATAGAACTCGTCAACGCCCTTGAACTTCGTCGGATGGTGCGGAATGACGACCTCATTGGCGAGCGCGTGCAATTGCCAGGTGCCTTGCGAGGCGCCGGCGGGAGCGGCGACGACAATTTTCGATGGGCCGCGCTCCTTGATCGCCGTGATCGCGCCAAGCAACTTGGCGCCGGTCGCCACGCCTTCATCGACGATGATCACGGCGCGGTTGCGAATGTCGATCTCCGGGAGCAGGCTTCGAATGGCATTGTGTCGGCGCTGCACATCGGGGAAAACTTCGCGAGCGGGGTCCGCAAGATCCTCCGGAGTCAAGTTGTGCCACCGCGTCGAGCCATGCACCACGCAGATGCGGCCGTGCTCATCCACTGCGCCGACGCATTGACCAGGATACTTTGCGATGAACAGCTTCTCGATGACCAGGACATCCAGCGGCGCGCCGAGGTCGCGGGCCACCACGTCGGCGATCGGCACACCACCGTTCGCCAGCGCGATCACCACCGGCTGGGTCTCCTTGAGGTATCCAAGGTTGCCGCTCAGTTCCTTCGCCGCCTGCGTCCGGTTCTTGAACAGCCGCATATGTCGTCTCCTGATCTGGTCGCACGCAGCGCCGTCACAGGGATGACGCCAGTGCGATGCTCATTTTGGAGGAACTCGTCTGCGAAAGTGATATGCGTGGTGGAAGTCGTTTCGTTCCGGGAAACTGGGTCATTTGATTCTGGGTGGTCGATGCGAGGATTCTCACGGTTGTCGGAACATGGCTCGCCCGACCACGCATTCGCACTGATGCTCCCTCGGGGGAAGTCTGGCACAGGAATTGATCTCCCGCCACGGGATTCTTCCGGGATTCACGCACGTTGTTGCAAAATCGTTGCCGCGATTTTGCTCGCCCCGGGCCGGGTATCGGAGGCACGTGGACCGCAAGTCTTGTGTGGGGCGCGTGTTAGATCAAGTCTCAACGGCCGGTCTGCCAAGTTGCAGGGCCCATTCGGGCCCGGCGATGGAGTGGCCATCCAATTCGGCGATCGTCTGCGAGGGCATTAACCCGGGTCGCACGTTGGCGATTCGATCCAGCGGCAGGCTGATCACGCCGCAGCCGACCCAGCGCAGCGGCGTCATCGGCAGCAGGTGCAGGTGCCTGTCGTCGGCGATGATCGTCACGCAGTTGTTCAGGCGGCCGAAGCGGCTGAACGCGAACGACTGCCACGATTGGCTGACCGCGCCGTCACGCACCGGCTGCGCAGGATGGCGACGCTGCCACGGCTTCCACAGCAGCAATGCGATCAACCAGAAAACGCCCGCCACCAGCGCGGCGCCGAAGCCGAAAATGCAGGCGATGATCCACCACGGCATGCCGAGGTAGGCCATCAACCCCATCACGAGCAGCGGCTCAAGCGCGACGAAGGTC
>CAZCGB010000108.1:0-7863 GCA_964498045.1 uncultured Isosphaeraceae bacterium | reverse complement strand
CCGCGCCTGATGCTCCAGCGTTTCCAGCACGACTTGCTCGTTAAGGTCCTCGAGCTTGCGCCCGATGATCATCGAATAAATCGGCACGGTGCCGATGGGCACGGAGGAGGCGCGGATGATGGCTTGCCTCGTCGCGTCCAGATCGCCGCCGGTCGAGAGGTCCATGACCGTGTCGGCCTGCCACTTCTCGGCCCACTTGAGCTTCTCGACCTCTTCATCGGTGGACGATGACACGGGGGAAGCGCCCATGTTGGCGTTGATCTTGGTCTTGGTCGCCCGGCCGATCGCCATCGGATCGAGCCTGTGCTGAAGATGGTGGATGTTGGCGGGGATGATCATGCGCCCCGCGGCGACCTCATCGCGCACCTGCTCGGGCGAAAGATGGCCTTCGCGCTCGGCCACGCGGCGCATTTGCGGCGTGATCACGCCGAGCCGGGCATGTTCCAGTTGTGTGACAGGCGTGAAGCCGCGCGGATGCGTGACGCGGCGCGTGATGTTGCGTGCGTCGGTGAAGATCACTGTGTCGCGACGCTCGCTGACGCCCACGGATTGCAATCCGTGGGCGTCTGAAGCAATGATCTCCGACGTCCAGTCCGCAGGCAGAAAATCCCACGCCGTCTTGTCGCTCGGCGGCGGCATACCGGGCGTGTCAGGTGAGGAAAAGCTCAATGGCCCGCCGATGTCAGGGGCGTGCGCGAACGAGCCGGCCGTGGTGCCTTGCGCGCGGGAGGAAGGGTTGACCGCGCCGTGCAAAGGGAGCGACGCGAGAAACTCATCGCGCGATGAAAGCGATTGGGAAGTGGTGATCATGTGACGACTGCTCGCATTTCCTACGCCGGTACGAACCGGATCAGGTTCACGGGTGCATCTCAGCGGGCGCAGGACGATCCTCCGCCGCGCCCCGAGCGAATGCGTGAGTGTATGCGCGAAGGACGACAATCACCATGTGCGGATCACGCGCGGACGAAGTTCTCAATCTGCTTGATCGCCCCGAGGTGGTACGCGAGATGCGCCACCAGCGCGACGCCGCCGGTGACCATGTCCTGCGAATCCAGCCGCGGGGTGCCGTTCACGATGGAAATGGCGTCGATGATGAGCGCACGCAGGCGGGCGCGCAAGTCGTCCCATTGAGCCGCGTCGACGGCCTTGACGTTCCAGCTCTCGCTCCATTTCGCCTTGGAGTAGACGTCTTCGCCGCGCGCAGCGCGGGTGAAGAGGTCGAGCGCGAAGATCATGTGCCCGACGTGGCCGGCGATGGCGTTCGCACAGCCCGGCGGCACGCGCGAAGCCGCCCGCGCGTCGAGAAGGTCGATCGATGCCAGCATGCCCGCACCGGACTTGTTGCTGACGATCCACGTTCCCTTGGGATTGGGCGGATCGATTCCAATCTCGGTCAGCAGGTCCGCGATGGCGCGCGTGAAGGAGGCGATGGGGATGTCAGTCATGCGCGCATGATATGAGCGGAAGAAGACGCGAAGTGATGATCCACGGACGAGACGGATAAGGCGGGATCAGCCGCAGGCGGAATCCCATCCGCATGTCGTCCAGGAAAAATGACAATCCGCACGCTCCATCGGGAGCGTGCGGATATCGACGTGATCATGTCATCAGGATCGTGAGGCGCGGCGTCAGTTCTGGCCGCCGCCGCCCCCGCCGCCCCCACCGTTGCCGCCGCCCCCACCGTTGCCGCCGCGCGCACCCGCGCCATTGCGGCCGCCGCCACCCGCGCCACCGCCCGGCGGCGGAGGTTGCTGACCAGGGCCGCGCTCGTCCTCCGGCGGCTGGAAGAGCTCGTGGCCGCTTTCCTCAAGTTGCGTCAGTTTCGCAAAGCACTTCTGCGCCACATCGGACTGCCCCTCCATCAATGCCGCTTCCATTTCCAGCGCGGCGTAGATCGCCGTCATCAGGTGCTTGCGCATGTCCTTGTGATATGCGGATTCATCGCTGCCGTACTTCTCCTTAGCCTTCGGCGACATGGGCACGGTATTCAAGCGCGACTTGGCCCCGGCAAGTCCAGCCTCGATCGCACTGATCGCCTGAAGGTCTGTCTCTCGCGAGGACTCGTCGAACTTCGACTTTTCAAGTCCGCGAATGTCGAGGCCGGCGTTGCTCATGTACCCGCCGAAGCTGATCTGCTGACCACCCTGACGACCGCCGCCTCCGACGCGTCCCGCCGCAGCCTTGAGTTCGTCGGGCGTCAGGAATCCGTCTTTGTTGGCGTCGCCCTGTTCAAAGAGCCGATCGCCCAGGCCGCCGGGGATTTCATCCTTTGAGAGTTTTCCATCACCGTTCGCGTCGTTGGCCATGAGGCGATCGACGAACTGCTGCGGATCGGGCGCGCCTTGACCGCCAGGTCCGCCCGCGCCGCCGCGACCGCCACCGGGGGATCCGCCAACTGGGGGGCCGCCAGCGCCGGGCGGTGGGCCATCCTGTGCAAACGCATATGAAGATGCGGCAACAAGCGTCAGTGAAGCGATGAGCGAACCCATGGCGAGCGAGCGAATGCCGGAACAGCGGATTTTCATGGATGATTCTTCCTGTGAGATTTTGAAATGTCCTGCGAGCACATGCGCGAGCCTGAACCTTCTAAGAATCCAAATCAATCGATCAACCAACCGGTCGCGAGCGGATTCGTTGCAAGTGCATTCCTTCGCGGCGATCGACAGGCCAGCGTAGCAGAAACGCCGGGCTGATCGTGAAGTCCTAGCACCAGCCGCAGCGCATTCGATTGCGCGTGAATGCCCGCCATTCAACGTGCGGAGTTCGGCATGCATTCCCGGCAAATGGATGTCTTAATCGTAAAGACGGCTTTACAAAGCATGGTGAGTTGCGAACTCGTCAGCGAGTGGTGTCATTCCGTCACCCACATCTTGACCACGACGAATGTCACATCATCGGGAAAGCGGTTGCGGCCGCTGAAACTGGCAAGCGCTTCGTTGATCGCCTGGCTCATCTCCGCCGCGGTGTCGTGGGCGTGATCGCGGATGATCGCGTACAGGCGCTCCTTGCCGAAGAGCTCGCGCAAGGCGGGATCCGCCGCGCCGTTCGGGGCTTCCCAGATTCCATCGGTGCCGATGACGATGATCGAGCCCGGCTCGACGTCGTTGACGAGGTACTCCTCGTACTGGACGCCTTCAACAAGGCCGAGGGGAATATCGCCGCCTTCGAGTTCGCGGAACGCATCGCGCACGGGACTGTAGACGATCGGCGGGTCGTGGCCGGCACATGCCCACCGCAGCGTGCCTTGGGTGGGATCGACCACGACCAGGTCCATCGTCATGAACCGTTTGTGCCTCGCATCGCGTGAGAGCACATCATTGACGCGCGTCATGAGCACGCCCAACGAACCTTCCTTGAGCGCGGTGGCGCGCAGCGCGGCTCGCGCCGTGGCCATCAGCAATGCGCTGGCGATGCCGTGACCCATCACATCGCCGACCGCAACCAATGTTTGCTTTGCGGGCAGCTCCGCGACATCGATGAAGTCGAAGTAATCGCCACCGGTCGCATCGCAATACCTGCTCTCGCCTGCGATATCCAGTCCGGGCAACTTTGGTGGCGCGTCAGGCAGCAGACTCTGCTGCACTTCCGTTGCCACCGCCAGTGATTGCCGCAGATCCATGCCTTCCTTCAGATCGCGCGCCATCTGATTCAGATCGGACGAGAGATCATGCAACTCGCGTGCCGCGTTGATTTCCAATCGGCTCTCGAAATCGCCCTTGCCGATGCGCTTGGCATGCTCGCGCAGTTTCATGATGGGGTTGGAAATCGAGCGCGACAACATCAATCCCAGGATCAGAGCGCCGACCACCGCCGTCACGCCCATGACGATCGCTCGCCTCTGCACCGCTTGCGCATCGGCCAGAAAGACGCGCTCGGGAATCAACGTGATGATGTTCCAGTTGATGCCGGGATACGGGCTGAATGCGGTCATGCGCAATCTTGCGGGTTCAGTTTCCTTCGAATCAACGTCGGAACCAGCCGCGGGAATGCGCACACGATCGGCCAGTTCCGCCAATGGCGTCTTGCCCGTGTCATGTGCAGCCATGCTTCCCGCCGCTGCGCGAATCGGTGCATAGGGGTGCTCGCGCATCGACAGGCGCCTGCCGTCGGCCGAGTTCACCGCGCCGTGCGAGGATGCTACAAGTTGCTGCTTGTCGTCAGTGACGAAAATCGAGCCTTGCTCCGCCAGCGGCAGCCGCTTGAGGAAGCTGCTCAGCGCGCCGAGCGTGACGTCGATGACCAGCACGCCGCGAACATCATTGGTTTGCGGATCGCGAACCGCGCGGGTGTATCCGCTGCCGGTTTCCAGGTCGCCGCCGGTCTCGCCGAACCAGAAGTAGATCGGCGTCCAGCGCGGCGTCTCGCTCGCCAGCGCGACGTCGTACCACGGCCGCTTTCGCGGATCGTACTCGTATGTGCGAATCGGCTTGCCGAGGTCGATCGCGCCGGTTGCGGGATCGACTGCGAATTCCTGCGTGTTGTTCTCGATGCGCGCACCATCGGCGCGTCCGACTTCCAATCGTCCCTTGTTTCGCAGCAGCCATGAGCAGTCGCCGGTTGAGTTGCCGAAGCAAATTGACGCGACATCCGGCGTCGTCACGAGGTCGTCAAGCATCGGGGCTTCCCACGGCTGAAGCTCGCTCGATGGCAATTCGCCGCGCTGAAGCCGGCGCGCGTACAAGTCGCTCACGCGCACCGCTGATGCGAGGTACGCTCGAATGTCGTCCTGCACCGCCTCGGTAGTGCGATCCACCAGTTGCGCGCCCAGGTCCTCAGCGATGCGATGCGCCGTCACGCTCGAAAGAACCACAAGCAGGCTCGCAATCACCGTCACCGGCAGCACCATGAGCAGCGCAACGATCACGCGGATGGATGGGCGGCGAGGCATTGCTGGGCATTGTACGAAGAAGCATCCCGCTCACACCAAAGCCCAGCCACGGCCGTCCCCGGACTTTGGTTTGTGAAAGACGACCCACCTACCATGGCGGCTCTCTTGTCCAGCAGCGCGCCTTCTTCATCGTTGACTTCCTCCGCCACCATCGCGCCGGCCCCAACGTCCGCCGCGCTGGGTGTGCTCACCGTCGTGCTCACGCTCACCGGTTGGTCCAGTGTGCCGCTGTTCCTTCGGCATTTCGCCGACACGATCGATCCATGGACCAGCAACGGCTGGCGCTATGGCTTCAGCGCGCTGGTGTGGCTTCCGGTCCTGCTTGTGGCGATGTTCCGCCGCCGCCTGCCGCGCGGATTGTGGAAAGCCGCGATCGTGCCGTCCATCGTCAACGCCGCGGGCCAAGTGTGCTTCACGTATGCGCACTATGTGATCGATCCCGCGTTGCTCACGTTCGGCTTGCGCAGCCAATTGATCTTTGTCGCGGTCGGCGCGTGGCTGATGTTTCCGCGCGAGCGAGCCGTGATTCGCACTCCGGGCTTTTTGATCGGCGCGGGAATGCTCATCTTCGGCATGATCGGCGTGCTACTGATGGATGACAGCCCGGCGCCGGAGCATGCAACAGGCCTTCGCGGATCGGCGACCGCGCACGCGCTGGGTGTCGTGCTCGCCATCGGCTCGGGCCTGCTCTTCGCCTGCTACGGCCTGAGCGTGCGCAAGTTCATGCATGGGGTGAATCCTGTACTCGCATTCGCCGCCATCTGCCAATACACCGCGGCTGCGCTGGTTGTGCTGATGCTCGTGCTGGGCGATCGCGCCGGATTGACCGTGCTTGATTTGCCGCGCGATCAAATCATCTGGCTGCTGATTTCCGCGCTCATCGGCATCGCGATCGGGCACGTGTTCTACTACATCTCGATCGCCCGCCTGGGCGTGGCTGTCACCGCCGGGGTGCTGCAGCTTCAGCCGTTTCTTGTCGCGATCGGCTCCATGAGCCTCTTCGGCGAGCGATTGACGAATTGGCAATGGGCGGGCGGCTGCATCGCCGTGTGCGGCGCGCTGCTCATGCTGTTCGTGCAATGGCTGATGAGCAGGCGCGTGGAGGCCATCGATGAGCCGGTTGCGATCGCTGAAGGCGAAGGCGGCGCTTGATCAACGATTCTTCCGCTGCGAATCGATCATCGGCATCGACACTGCATCGACAGTCCTTGCAATCCGCCACTCCTCTCGCGCTTCGCGCAGATCGCGCTGGAACGCCTCGGATTCAAGCAGCACGTCCGCGATCGCCGCGCCAAGGATGAAGCCCGCGGTGATGTCGGTGGGAAAGTGCACACCACGCACCATGCGGCTGAGGCACATGAACCACGCCTCCTTGAGCAGCGCGTCCTCCTTTTCGGGCGCGATCGCGGCAAGCAGGCTGGCGCGAAGCGCCGCCCGCGTCGCGTGGCCGCTGGGATACGACCAGTCCTCCGAGCGAGAAGGCTGTGATTGCGCGCCAGCGTAATTCGCATCGGCTTCCAACGCCGACGGCGGTCGAAGACGGTGCGAGCGGTCCTTCACCGCGTTCTTGATGCGATTGGCGTCGGCGGTGGCACGCTTGAACAATCCATCAATCTTCGGGCATTGCTGGCGCGAGAAGTCCGGTCCCATCACCGTGGCGAACTGCCAGAGGCTGTCGTTCTCATCGGCTTCGGCGTGCGCGACCAGCACGGGGCCGGCGACCGCCTTCATCTGCGCCACCAGCTGCGCCTCAAACGCACGGACTTGCGGCGACGATTCATCCGCCGGCTCGGGTATCAGCGCGGCCACCTTCTCCTGGTCGGCCGCGGAGAGGTAGTTCCACGCCGGCTGCGATGCCGCCGCCGATTTGTTAGCACCGCCATTGGAGGCTGCCTTCGATGTCTGCGAGGCGCACGAGACGAATGCGGAAGCTGTCAGAACGAGCGAAAGAAAAACACACACGCCGCGCAAGGCGCGGCGTGCGTTGGATGTGCGGTGGTGCGAGAGCATTCCCCGGATTGTAATCAACGGACCCGGATGATTTCAGTTCCGCCGAATGGACTCCTTCCGCTCCGGAATCGACGTGCCGATGGTCGTCTGCTCCAGCGGGATCGTGGACATTGACGGCGGATCCACCGGCTTGCTGCGCACGGCAGGTGCGGCGGCATGACCATTGTGCTTGAGCGCGCCTTTGGTCTGTGCTGATGAACGATGCGCAGCAGGCGCGGAAGACGTCTTGCCGAGCAGCGTGGCGCCGATGAGTCCTGCGCCAAGCACGGCGAAGATCAGTCCCGCAGTGAGCATCCACCCGCTCTTTCCGGCGACGGGAAGAGAGTATTGAATCACCTTCTCACCGGCTTCGGAGAGTTGTTCGCGGAAGTTGTAAGCCTTGTCCGGCGCGGTCAGACGGACGTTGGTCTGGGCGACAGCTCCGCCGCCGATGCCTTCGACGTAATTGAACGTGAAGGTGTTGTCGTGCCGTTCGCCGCCGCGCCAGTCCTTCGGCACGCGGAATTCGTACGTGCCGCCGCCCTTGTTGACGATGGCGCCGCGTGCCTTGACGGTGATGGTGATCTCGCGATCCATCTGCTTCTCGGAGACGTCCCAGTCGTAGGTGTCGTACATCGAGAGCACCTTGCCCATGTCGCGCTTGAGCAGCGACTTGTTCGGGCCGTACTTCTGCTGCCAGTTGACGAACTGGGCGGCGGTCAGGGTCATCTTGATCTTGAGCGTGGCGATGCCGTTGTCATCGACAGTCATGGCCTGATCGAGGTTGAGGGTCTCAACCGCGTTCTTGTTCTGGGCCGAGACGGTGCGAGCGCCTGCGAAGAACGCCAGGGAAAGCGTCAGCAGCAGGATCGCGGTGCGGATCGAACTGCGGACGACGATGGACGTGAGAGGACGCATGAGAGGAATCCGATTGGGTGCGGAGAGCGACGAAGATTCGATCGAGACTGCTGCCTACTGATGTAGAT
>CAZCGB010000107.1:0-7914 GCA_964498045.1 uncultured Isosphaeraceae bacterium | reverse complement strand
TCATCGATGAAGCCCACGATCCCGCCAACGAACACCCGTTCAAAGGCAATGTCGATCTGAAGAAACTGCAGCGCGTAATCGATGAAGTCGGCGCGAAACGCATTCCCTATCTCTCGCTGGGCACGGCGGTGAATATGGCGGGCGGCCAACCCATCAGCCTCGCCAATGTGCGTGAGACCTGCGAACTCTGTCATCGTCACGGCGTGCGGGTGTATCTCGACGCCACGCGCGCCGTGGAGAACGCGTTCTTCATCAGGCAGCGCGAGCCGGGCCAGAGTTACAAGTCGCTTGCGGAGATTCTGCTGGAGATCTGCTCGCATGCCGACGGCTGCACGGTTTCCGCCAAGAAGGACTCGCTGGTGAACATCGGCGGATTCCTCGCGCTCAACGATTCGGCCCTTGCCGACGAGGCGCGGAATCTCTGTGTGGTGTTCGAAGGTCTGCACACTTACGGCGGGTTAGCCGGGCGCGACATGGAGGCGATGGCCATCGGCATCGCCGAGTCGGTGCAGTTCGATCACATGCATGCGCGCATCGGGCAGGTGCATTACCTGGGCAACCTGCTGCTGGCCGAGGGCATTCCGCTGGTGAAGCCCATCGGCGGGCACGGCGTGTTCATCGACGCCGCGAAGTTCCTGCCGCACGTGCCGCGCGATCAGTTCCCCGCGCAGGCGCTCTCGGCTGCGCTGTACGTCGACTCCGGCGTGCGCGTCATGGAGCGCGGCGCGGTCTCGGCCGGGCGCAATCCCGACACCGGCGAGAACATCTTCCCCAGCCTCGAACTTATCCGCCTGACGTTGCCGCGACGCGTGTACACGCAGGCGCACATGGATGTGGTGGCCGAGTCGGTGATCGACCTGTTCGATAACCGCGAACGCATCGGCGGCCTGCGATTCACCCACGAGCCCAGGCGATTGCGTTTTTTCCAGTCGCGTTTCGAGCCGGTCCTGGCCGCGCAGGACGCCCGCGTGGCGCACCCGGCGGCCGCACGCGCATCGTGCGGCTGCGCATGCGTTGAGTGTGATCAACGGGCATGATCATGCGGCTGGCGTGCATGAAGACCGCGCGGAAATGGCGGCGACGGCGTGGTGAACGTCGCCGACCTGCTGGAGGTCATCAGCCACTGGGGGCCGTGCGGCTGAGGGCGGTAACCGATCACAAACCGCCTCTCAACGTGAAAATCGCATGAATCCCGCCGAATATGGCTTGAACGCACACTAGGATGAGCAGTGCGCGGTCGGTCACCGCGCTTGGTGACCATGCATTCCCCCCAAGCCAGCCGAGGGTATTCGCAGATGATGTCGCAACCTGCGCGATTCGTTGGACGATCACTGATTCGAGACACGCTGAACATCGCGACGGCCGTCATCGCGCTGGTCGTCACCGCCGGCGCAGCCCGCGCGCAGTGGATCTCCCAGCAGTTCGCCTCGCCGGGGCCCAACGACCGCGTGTACGGCCTGATCATGCACGATGACGGCACAGGCGCGCAGCTGTACGCGGGCGGCATTTTCGATTCGGCGGACGGCGTGTTCAGCGGCAAGATCGCCCGATGGGACGGTCAGCACTGGTCAGCCATGCCTTCGCCGCTGCACAGCGGATTTGGCGGTTACGTCCGCTCGTTCATGACCTACCAGGGTCAACTCATTGTCGGCGGCCAATTCGTCAGGCCCAACGGCGAGAAGCGCTCGGTCATGCGCTGGAGCGGCTCGCAGTGGGAATCGCTGGGCGCGTCGATCAACGACAACGGCGAAGTCGCCACCATGGCGATCTTCAACGGCGAACTCATTGTCGGCGGCACGTCAACGACCGTCAGCGGCTCGAGCACCCCCTTCACCGCGCGATGGAACGGCTCGGTCTGGCAGACCATGGACGCGATTGTTGGCACGCGGGTCTCCGCGATGGCGGTATGGAACGGGCAGTTGATCGCCGGCGGATCGTTCACCTCGCCGGGCGCGAACATCGCCCGCTGGAACGGCGTGGCGTGGATCGGCATGTCGGGCAGCTTCGACAACGCGATCGGCGCGCTCGCTGTGTTCAACGGCGACCTGTACGCCGGCGGCTCGTTCTCCATGGCCGGCCCTGTCGCGGCGGCGCGCATCGCGCGATGGAACGGCGTCGCCTGGCAGGCGCTCACCTCCGGAATCGTCGGATCGGTCTCCGCCCTGGCCGTGTACGACGGCAAGCTTGCGGTCGGCGGCACGTTCACCACCGCGGGCGGAATCACCTCCGCCAACCTCGCGCTGTGGACGGGATCAGCCTGGGAGGCGGTCAATGACGCCCCGAGCAATGACCTCACCACGACGTCGATCTCATGCCTCTTGAGCGTGCCTGTGGACCTTGACGGCCAGCCCGCTCTGTACGTCGGCGGATGGTTCGCGCTGGCGGGAGGACAATGCGCCAACAACGTCGCGCGCCTCTCCAGCGGCGTCTGGAGCAAGGTGAGCAATTGCCCGGAATGTCTCGGACTCAGCGGGCCGGTGAAGGTGATGAAGACGCACGATGACGGAAACGGCGAAGCGCTGTACGTCGCAGGCGCGTGCAGATGCTTCGGCGGCGTCCGAAGCGACCGCATCGCCCGGTGGGACGGTTCGACATGGAGCGCGCTGGCGGACGGCGTCGCCGGAAGAGTCTTCGAACTCTGCGAGTTCGGAACCAAGGGTCAGCGCCCGGACCTCATCGTCGGCGGCGCGTTCAACTTCGCCAGCGGCGTGCCGGCCAGCAACATCGCCCTCTGGGACGGCTCAGCCTGGAACCCGATGGGCGGCGGCGTGACCGGCGGATTCGTCACCGCCATGGCGGTCTTCGATGACGGAACAGGACCAGCGCTGTACGTCGGCGGCACGTTCACTTCCGCCGGAGGCGTACCGGTCCATCAACTTGCCAAGTGGGACGGACGGGCATGGTCAGATGTGGGTGGCGGCGTGGCGCTGGGGACTTCTGCAGCAACCGTGATTGATCTGCTGGTGTGGGACGACGGCACTGGGCCTTCGCTGGTGGTCGCCGGCAGATTCACATCGGCTGGTGCCGGCGCGGGCCAGGTCCTGACTCGCGGCATCGCGCGCTGGCGCACTGGCGCGTGGGCGACCATCGGCCCGGTCGTCGGGGGCAGCGGCGGCAGCGGCGGAGTGAGCAGCAGCACAGATCATGTCGATGACCTGGACGTCTGGCCGCCGGGCAATGGAACATCGCTCATCTGCGCGGGAACGTTTCAGACCATCGGCGGGGTGCAGGCCGGCCCGATCGCCATCTGGAACGGCACGGCATGGACCAGAGCCGCGCCCACTGGGCTCAGCGGCGTGTCCATCGAAACCAACGCGATCGAGGCGGTGCAGGACGGCTCGTGCCAGCTCCTGTTCGCGCACGCGTGGTACGAGGATTTCTTCTTCACGCGCTGGAACGGCGTGCAATGGAGCGAGAAAGGCGGCGGATTGTGGGATGTCGCAGGCGTGATCTGGACAAGCGTCATCGGCGGCATCGCCCTGGAGTATTTCGACTTCGAGACGTTTCAGGGCAAGCTGTATGTCGGCGGCGACTTCACGCTCGTCGGCGTGACGGAAGACGTGTACGGCCAGTCGACGTCCAACTTCGCCATCTGGGACTATCACGCCGCGCTCGCCTGCGGCGGCGATGTGAACCACGATCATCAGGTCAACGTCGCCGACCTGCTCGCGGTCATCACGCACTGGGGCCTCTGCGCCGACTGCGACGCTGACCCGACGCCCTGCGGCGGCGACGGCGTCGTGAATGTCGCCGACCTGCTGGAGGTCATCAGCCACTGGGGGCCGTGCGGGTGATGACCAACTGATTCTCGCACGTGGATCGTGCGGCTTTGAGGTTGTCGGATGCGCTGCAGGACGTGTGCATGTGTCCGGAGCAAATCCGAGTTGCGCGGAAATGGCGAGGCTGGCATGTCCGGCGAAGGCCGCTGCCTTGAAGTCGCTGATTTCGCTTCGATTCTGCGCAGAATTGCCGGCGGCGTGTCGTATAGTCCATGCTCCGGCTCGTCGCCCATTCCCCGTCAAGACAGGTACACATTCGCATGCCGTCCATGAATTGTCGCGCATCGTTACTTTTTTCAATCGTCTCCATCGCAGCGGGGTGTGCCGCTGTGGCCGCGCCGGCGTTTGCCGGGGGCGACCTTGCGGTGACAGTGCCCTCGCCGCTTTCGCCGCAGCAATCGATGTTTGACGGCGCGGCTGTCACGCTCACGCTCGATCAGGCGGTGATGACCAGCCTCAAGCCCGCGCGACGTGCGTTGATCGAGAACTTCCCGCTCGGGCCCAACCTGAACGTCACGCTGGACCTCAAGGCCATCGACGCCTTCGCACCGGATGCGAAGATCGTCACCGCCACCCTGAACGGCCGCGGCAAGGCGGTCGAGCAGCCGCTGACGAAGCCCGATGTGATTCTGCTCGGCGGAAGCGTCGCGGGCGTCGCCGATTCGCAGGCGTTTCTTTCGCTGTCGAACTCCGCGCAGCACGGCTGGGTGCGCGTGGGCGGCCGCACGTTCATCCTCTCCTCGGGTCCGTTCGGCGCGCATATGCCGGCGATGATCTACGACACCAAGGCCCTGCCGGAGGGCGCGATCACGCTCGCCGACGTGCGCTGCCATGCCGATGAGCTCGCGCCGCTGATCAACGAACCGGCGCCCGATGACGCAGCACAGGGGGGCGGCGGCGACGGGGGGGCCGAGGGCGGACTGGCTGGCCCCGGCGCGCCGCCCTGCCGCGAAGTGCGCATCGCCTTCGACACCGACTACGAGTTCCTTGCGGCCAAATTCGGCGGCGACGTCATCGCCGCCGCCACCTACGCCGCGACGATGATGGCGGCCACGAATCAGATTTACACGACGGACATCAACACGCGTCTGCAGATCTCGTTCCTGCGCCTTTGGACGACGCCGAACGATCCGTGGACGATGGCCGGCAGCGGCGACCAGCTGGGCGAGTTCCGCACGTACTGGCAGGCGAATCAGGCCGGCACGCCGCGCACGCTGGCGCACCTGGTCAGCGCGCGGGGGCTGGGCGGCGGCGTGGCCTGGGTGAGCGTGATGTGCAACACGACCTATGGCTACGCGGTGTCGGGCAACATCAACGGCTACTTCCCCTACCCCATCCAGTCCAACAACAGCCAGAACTGGGATCTCATGGTGTTCGCGCATGAGACCGGGCACAACTTCTCCAGCCCGCACACGCACAACTACGTTCCGCCGATCGACGGCTGCGGCAACACGCCCAACGACTGCACGCTTGCCGCGCAGGGCACGATCATGAGCTACTGCCACCTGTGCTCCGGCGGCGTGGCAAACATCGCGCTCACGCTGCACCCGACGGTGAACGCGTACATCCTGAATTACCTCAACGGATTGAGCTGCAGCTTCGTCGGATCAAGCCTGCAGCCGGTGGCGCAGGATGACCGCGGGTATGTCGTCGAAGGCGGATCGCTTGCGCTGGATGTGCTCAAGAACGACCTTGAAACCAATTGCGACAGCGTCACCATCAACAGCTTCGGCGCCGCATCGGCCAACGGCGGCAGCGTCGCGCTGTCGGCAGGCACCGGCCCGGGCGGGCGCGATCAGCTCACCTACACCGCGCCGTCGGGCACGGGCTTCAACGGCATCGACACCTTCACCTACTCCATCCGCGACGCCGCCAACCAGATCAGCAACGCCACCGTCAGCATCCGCGTGTACGGCTTCCGCGCGACGGACAATCCGATTCGCTTCCAGAGCGGCTCGAAGGCGCGGTACTACAGCCTGACTGCGCCCGCCGCGCTGCCGAATTTCGCGACGCTTGTGCCCTACGCCACCAACACCGCGGGTGTGATCAACTTCCCCTCAACCAACGGAAACTTCGCGGGCTCGGGCATCGCTGACAACGTCGGCGCGGCGTACAGCGGCTGGCTGACCGTACCGACGACCGGCCTGTACACGCTGTACCTGGAATCGGATGACGGCTCGCGCCTGCTGGTGGGCGATGAAGTCATCGTCGCCAACGACGGTCTGCACGGCATGGTCGAGCGCTCGGGACTGATCGGCCTGACGGCGGGCAAACATCGCATCCGCATCGAGTTCTTCGAAGCCGGCAGCGGCGCGGGACTGATCGCGCGCTACAGCGGGCCGGGGGTGGCCAAGCAGGTCATTCCCGCAGGCAACTGGAGCCGCGCGGTCGCGGGCGATGTGAATGAAAGCGGCGGCGTGGATGTCGCCGACCTGCTGCAGGTGATCTCTGCCTGGGGCCCGTGCACGGCCGGCTGCAACGCCGACACCAACAACGACGGCCAGATCAGCGTCACAGACCTGCTGACGGTGATCAGCAACTGGGGATGAACGGACCGTGCTGGTGGCACAGGCGTCTCGCCCGTGATGCGTGAAACTCGCCAGGCGCGCTGGTCAGGCGCACGTCATGCGACGCGCGCGCATCATCCGCTATGCTGCGGCGGTGTCTGCCGCGCCTGTTGATCTTGCCTGCGCCTCCGCCGTGATCGATCTCTTTGATCGCGCCGCGGAGACGCTGCTTGCCTCGCCGCTGCGCAGCGGCTGCGTGCACGTGCTGCCGCCGCGGGGCAGGCTCATCGCCACCGGCGACCTGCACGACAATCCCATGCATCTGGCGAAGATCATCAAGATCGCGCGGCTGCACGAGTCGCCCGATCATCATGTCGTGCTGCACGAGATGATCCACGGCGAGCGCTTCGTGAACGGCCTGGATTTCAGCTACCGCGTGCTGGCGCGGGCCGCCGAACTGGTGGTCAACCACGCGCCGCAGGTGCATCCCCTGCTGGCGAACCACGAACTGGCGCAGATGGCCGGCAGCAAGATCAGCAAGGGCGCGGGCGACAGCGTGAAGATGTTCAACGATGCGCTCGAGTACGTCTTCGCCGACGACGCGATCAGCGTCAGCGAAGCGATCGGCCGGTACATCGCCGCGTTCCCGCTCGCGCTGCGCAGCGGGCCGGCATCGGATGAAGGTGGAACGGGGGGGGCGGGCGTGTTCATCTCGCATTCGCTGCCCGCGCCGGCGGTGATGGATTCCTTCGACTTCGGCATCCTCGAGCGAGAGTTGAACGCCGAGGACTATCTTCCGCGCCTCGGCTCTGCCTGGAAGATGGTGTGGGGGCGCGGGCACACGCCGGAGCAGACGGAGATCCTGGCTGCGAACTGGAACGTGAAGCTGTTCATCATCGGCCACGAGAAGGCGGAGACGGGGGTGGAGATCCGCGGGCCGCGATTGCTGGTGCTCAACACCGAGCACGAGCGCGCGGCGGTGCTGCCGATCGAACTCAACGACATCCCCGGCGCGTACCTCGCCGCGTTGAGCGTGATTCCACTTGCGGCGGTGGCGGAATCGCCGGCGTGATGCCGCCGCGCCGCAACGCCGCTTGCGGCTTAGCATGCCCCGGCGCGTTCGCTCGCGCCGTCCAACGATGAACGCCTCCGACAATCATGCCATCGTCCTCGCGCTGGAAACTTCGCAGCGCGAAGCCTCCGTCGCGCTGCGCGATCGGAATGGGACGATTCACGAGGAACCGCTCTCGCCGCGCAAGCGGCACGATGACGACCTGCTGCCGGCGATCGACCGGGTGTTCGCGCGCGCGGGGCTTGCCTCGAAGGACCTGCGCGGCCCCCCATGTGGCCCCCCATGTGGCGCGGTGTGCGTGTCCATCGGCCCGGGGGGATTCACCGGCATGCGCATCGCGATCGCGACGGCGAAGATGTTCTCGGAAGCCCTGGGCGTGAGACTGGCGTCGGTGCCGTCGGCCCTGGTGGCTGCGGAGGGAAGCGGACAGCACGGCGGAACGATGCTCGTCGCGCTGGCGTGCAAGAATGATTCGTTCTGGGCGACGCGCGTGACGCGGATCGGAATCGAGGGCGGCGAAACCCAAAGCGTGGGGTGGAGCATCGCCGGCGAACCG
>CAZCGB010000106.1:0-7948 GCA_964498045.1 uncultured Isosphaeraceae bacterium | reverse complement strand
CAGCGCTCGTACAGCTCGATGGCACGCGTCTTGTCCATCGGCCGGCCGCGCCCCATTTCGTATGCGATGCCGACGAGGAAGCATGTGCCCCAATCCGGTTCACGCATGCAGTCCTGCTCGAGTTGGTCAAGTGCACGCTTCACGTCTTCATCGGAACGGCGCTCGTGCAGGAACAGGAACTGGATGGCGACGTTGGCGCAGCCGTTGAGGTTGCCAAGTTCACAGGCACGAGCGAAGTATTTCGCCGCGGTGCCGTGGTTCTCCTTGACGATTCTGCCTTCCATGCAGATCAGCCCAAGTTCGTTGAATGCGGCGCCCGAGACGGCATCATTGTTCGTGACGCCCTCGGCCTGGGCGCCAGCGGCCATCACCAGGTTGTGCCCTGCATAGGGCTTGCCCTCGTCGTACGCTTTCTTCCAGAATGGAATCGAGTTCCCTGGATGCGGACTCTCGATGAATCCGGAGCCGAGCATCGCACCGAACAGGCACGCCCACAAAGCCATATGCACCAGGTTCATTTTGCCGGCTGGCAACGCGGACTCCCATCGGCGATTCAACAAGCCGACAACGCCCGAGCGTGCGAAACGATCGATCAACGGCACCGCGAGATTCAGGATCGGCACGGGCAGCAGCTTGTCCCAGAACGTCGGAACTTCGTTGTAATCAAGCACGCGAAAGAGGATGCAATACCCCAGCCCATACAGCGCGCCGAAGATCACACGTCCGACATTGCTGCGCGGCGAAGTGGCCGGATCGGTGATCAACAGATGCACGCCCAGGAAAATCGGCGCGGCAATGTTGATGTTCACGAAGAAATACGTGCCGGTGATCCTGGTGTACGTCAGATTGAAGATGCACAGCATGCACACCGCGCTGAAGGTCATCAGCGTGACATGGAACAGGTACTGCACCACCAGGCCCCCAAGGAAAATCACAATCAGCATGTGCGGCACTTCAAACGTCGTCGCGATCTCGCGCCCGAGCGTGAGTCTGTTGGTTGACGCGGTGGCGATCAGCACAATGGCGAAAAGGAACTGGCCGAACGCCGAGGGATTGAAGATGTGCATCCGCCGGCCTTGACGCTCCCAGGTGATGAACTGCTTGGCGAGCGCGCCGGTGGTCAGCATCAGGAATTGCAGATAGAACCAATCGTCGCGGAACCACAGCAGCAGATTGGTGCTGACGACAATCGGCATCGGCCCGAAACCGAGTCGCCACGTGCGGCCGCGGGACCATGTCAAGAGCGCTTCGAGGATGTACAGAAACACCAGTTGCGCCACGAAGAGCGGCGCCTCGGCAGGAACGTTCGATGAATACCAGCCCCAATACACCATGATCGAGGACTGCACGCACGCCTGAACCCAATGCGACTTGACTGGAGTGAACTCGATTCGCAGGCTTTGCCCGCGTCGCCGGGCGACGCCCCAGAGCAGCATCTGCCAGAGGAACAATCCGCCGGCAATTCCGCCGAAGGACCACATCAGGATCGGATTGCCATTGACGCGCGGACAAAGTAGAAACGCGAGAAACACACCCGTGAGCGCGAGCGTGGGTGCGGGAAGGCTCCGCCAGCGAGGCAGGGCCTCGGAGACCGGCGCTTCCGCAATGGCCAGAGGTTTGATGCGGCTGATCGCGGGAGGCGAAGCGGAACTCATGAAACGGTCACCATGTCGTCGATTCTATCGAGGCCAGTCGGCGCACTTCAAGATCAGATTGACGATGATTTGGGCGCGCAAGCCTTCCGCGGAGGAAGTCATTGGCGTCTTCATCAGCGGGTGCGTTCAGGCGGTGGTCGCCTGGCGAAGACTCTCCACCACGGCCTTGTCCACGAACTGGGCCATGAGTTCACCCCGGCTTGAGACGTTGTAGTGCCGGTAAATCTGACGCACGAACGTGTGCACGGTGTGTACGCTGCGGCTGATGTTGGCGGCAATCTGTTTCTCGCTGTCGCCGGCGAGCAGCATCAACAGGATTTCACGCTCGCGGGGGCTCATTTCCTCGTGCTGGTCCGGGACGGACTTCTGCATGAGGTCGCGATCGACGATCGGCGCGACGGCCCGCAACATCAGCGAGACCAGCGTGACGTCCTTGTCATTGAACGGCGGGTCGGCCTCGCGACGGTGCACGACCAGGAAAATCGCCCGATTGCTGGTCGCCGCCCACATCGACGTGATGCAGTCGGCATAGCCGATCTGCGAGAGATGCCGCGCGATAAGCACATTCTCGAACCACTTCGCCTCGCCGGTCTCACTGGCGATCAACGTGACGGGCGTGCGGATGTGCTCCAGCACCTTGTGCACCATCATCTGGCTCAGCGGCGCGGATTCATCAAGGGCCTTTTGCGCGTCACTGAGCTCGCCAAGAGGAGCATTGTCGAATTCAGGTCGTACCACCTTGCGATCGCGGATGCGCGGCGCGGGCTTGCGCTTGAGGTCCTCCATCAGCCACAATGCGCAGCGCGTCTGCCTGCCCAGCAGCAGTTGCAGGCGGCTAAGGAGGAACTCGATGCGTGCGTCGACGTCGCCTTCAAGCTCCACCGCGTGATTGAGTGCATCGACGAGTTGCTCGGTGGCCTGAACGGAGATCAGCGTGTGTTGCTTATTCATTGGTTTCCGCCATGCGACGAACAACACGATTCTACATGCGATGCGCTGAGTCTGCGGAAAGGCTGAGATCGCTGCGACTCCGTGAATTCACCCGAAGTGGTGAACGCTGATTCTCCGGGCAGGACCGTATGGATGGGCAGAGTGGAGAAGTCTCTCTCGCCGTCGATCTGACGGCCCATCCGCCGTGTCGCTGTGGACGTCTTGGACCGACATCCCAGCGCCACGGTTTTCCGCCCTGCTCGCCGATGCACTCGGCATGCAGGGCCTTCGGCGCCTTCCGGGTTCCACGATACTGAACCCGCAGCGCCCAAGAATGGGGAGCATGCGCGATGCGGCGAGCGTTCGCTCCCGCCGGCCAATCGGTCATCTCGCTTCGAGACTCATCGAACGCGACCGGTCGTCGGCGCACTGCGAGGCCGCCGCTTCCGCGCGCTCCTCAGAGAAACTCCCGCGCATTGTGTTCCGGCGGCTGCGACGCCGTGCGCTCTCATTCGTTGCACGAAGCAACAGATGGATCGACGTGACGGGCGTCAACCATGCGGCACGGCGCGGCCGAAGCGGATCATCCGCCCTCCGCAAGCTCGTAAAACGATCCGCCGCTGGATCGCAGCTTGCCTTGCCTCACGAGCTCATCCCAGACCGACTTGGGGTACTCGCGTGGCGGCATGATGGCGAGGACCTGCGACTTCTTGCCGCCGCTCATCGGATTGCCGACTCGACCGAGTTTGGATTCGTCATCCAGGATCGTCAGTTTCAATCGCTTGCGGAACGCCTTCATCGCATTCTTCAATTGCTCTGGCGTTGGTGCGGCGGCAGGGTGTGTCGCGGTTTC
Source organism: uncultured Isosphaeraceae bacterium (assembly GCA_964498045.1). GTDB lineage: Bacteria > Planctomycetota > Phycisphaerae > Phycisphaerales > SM1A02 > DATKJG01. Next base: position 4,510 of record CAZCGB010000106.1, on the reverse strand, counting down.
CGCAGCGGCGGGCGGCGCGTTCGGAACCGACGAAGCGTGAACGATGCGCTCGGCGCGATCACCGATGACCGGGCTGCCTTCGATCTCGCCGTCGAGATCATCGCTGGACGGGCGCGGCGTGCTGGCGGCGGCTTTCGCAGCTGCCGACAGTTCCGTCACCAGCTTCGCAAGCCCTGCCGCGCTACGAACCGAAAGCACGCTTCTCACCCGTGGATCATCGGCGGGAGCGAGTCTTGCGAGAGCCTGACGGGCGCTGTTCCAGAGTTTGGTCGCGCTGCCGCCTTCCGCCAAGTAAAGATCCGAGACGATCTCGCCGAGCTTTTGCAACGCGATCGTATCGACATGTTCGTAGTAGCGGTTGATGATGCCGTGCTGATGCTTTGTGTATTCCTGTCCGCTGGCCATATCCGGATTGTACGTCGGGGCAGCTGGTCATGAATGCGGAGGAGTACAAGGTAGAGTATTCGCGTGTCGACCGAGCGATCGTCAATTCCAAGTTCGCCGCGCGAGGTGTCGAGGTTTCTCGATCACGCATTCGCCCATCAGCGAGGCGTGGGGGGGCGCATCACGCGCCTGCGGCCGTACATCTGCCCGTTCGATGAACTGCTCAGGCGCATTCCGTCGGGCGCAACGGTGCTGGATGTCGGCTGCGGAGCGGGCATCATGAGCGCGCTCGCCGCGGGGCCCGGCCGGGCGCGCGAAGTGACCGGATTCGACATCTCGCGGAAGTCCATCGACATCGCGCGCGGCGTGACGATCGCCGGCGCATGTCCGATGACCTTTCACGCGCTTCCGGCAGGGGAGATACCCGACGGCCAGTTCGACGTCGTGCTGTGCATCGATGTGCTGCATCACGTTCCACTTGCGGCGCAATGGGACTTTCTGCGCGAGGTGTGCGGCCGGGTGAAGGCGGGGGGAATGCTGCTGTTCAAGGACATCTCGCCCCGGCCGCGCTGGAAGGCGTTCGCCAACCGCATGCACGACCTCAGCATGGCCCGGCAGTGGGTCAACTACCGCCACGAACACGATGTCGCGGAGCAGTTGCGGATGATCGGCGGCGAAGTCATCGAGCAAGCGCGGCTGGACCGGCTGTGGTACAGCCATCATCTGATCTGCTGGCGGAAGACAGCCCGATCGTGATACGCTTGGTTCATGTCCACGTCCGCGTACCGAAGCCTGCTCCGATACGACCCCGAGCGCACGCACGCGGCGGCGGTGTACTGCTCCGACGGCCGCGTGGGCGAACACTTCGATGATTTCCTGCAGAACGGCCTGGGCCTGCCGCGCTATGACCGCGTGACGCTGCCCGGCGGGCCGGCGTCGCTGGCCGGGTACGCCGAGGCGAAGGTCGCTCAGGAAGGCGCGGTGGATGAATTGCGCTTCCTCATCGAAGCCCACGGCCTGACGCGCGTCGTGCTCATCCAGCACGAGGCCTGCGCGTTCTACACGGCCCGGCTAAAGGTCTCGCAGAAGCAGATTGAACACCTGCAGCGGGCCGACCTCGTGCGGGCCGCCTACTTCATCCGCCATGTCACAGGGCTGGAGCGCATCGACGGCTACTTCGCCCGCCGCACCGAAGGCGCGATCGAGTTCGAGCCGGTGGTGCTGGAGTAGCGGCGCGTTTCACACGCTGCCATTGCATCCGGACGGAATGAACTACAGAGCCACAGAGGCACGGAGAAGCGTGTGCAGTGATCAGGCACCACGGGTTTTTGAGGAGCGCACTGCCAGATCCCTCTCTGTGCCTCTGTGCCTCTGTGTCTCTGTGTCTCTGTGGTTCAATCCACGCTGTGATGCGCACTAATCGCCCAGCGGCTTGCCCAGGGCTTTGCGCTTCTCGCGCAGGAACTTCATGTGATGTTCAAGGTGCTCGATGTAGTCGGGCACGAGTTCGCCCAGCGTGACCTTGCCGCGCTCGGTGTGGATGCCCGTGCGGAGGAACGCCGCATCCGGCAGTTGGCGAAGCAGCCCGGCGATCATGCGCTGCGTCAGGCGGAACACTTCGACGGCCAGTGTCGCGTCGGTCTGGTCGTACCGCAGGCTGCGCACGAAGGCGTTCTCGTCGTACGCGGTGAGCAGCGGGTTGTCCTCCGCGATGATCTTGCGCATCCGGCAGGCGCACATCAGGTGGCTGTCCATCAGATGCAGGATCAACTGCTGAATGCTCCACGTGCCGGCGATGGGCGTGGCGAGGAGTTCCTCGCGCGTCAGCCCTTCAATGGCGCGGGCGGGAACGTCGGCGTCGGCTTCGAAACGGTCGATGAGTGTGCGATCCATGGGGTTCCTTGTGCTGTTGACTTTCGAGCTGATGCGCGAGTCGGGCGCGGGACCTTACCGCCGATGCACGGCTTGGGTTCGCGCAATGATGACCGCCGCGGCGAGGATGCACGAGCCGCCCGCCATTTGGATAAGGCTGAATGCCTCGCCCAGAAAGGCCGCTCCCACCGCGACGGTGGTGACAGCCTCGAGCGTGGAAAGCGTGGACGCCTGCACCGGGCCCACGCGCCGCAGGCCGGCGAGGAACGCGGTGATCGCCAGCAGCGTGCATAAGAGGGCCAGCCCCGCCACGCCGCACCATCCCAATGGGGTGCGCGGCAGGGCATCGCCGCGCGTGATCGCGATCGCGCCAAGCACGGCTGCCGCGGAGAGCATCACTACCGCCGAGGCCGGCACGGCTCCCGCGCGGCGCGTGACCGGTCCGCCGATGAGGATGTAGATCGAATAGCACGCGGCGCACCCCACGCCCAGCACGATGCCCGGCAGCGCGTCGGCCTTCGTCGCATCGACTTGGCGCAGCGAATCCATCGCGACCGGGCCGATGGTCAGCCCCAACCCGAGCACGGCGAGCGCGATCGCGATCAGCCGCGTGCGCGTGAGACGCTCATGCAGTAACACGCGCGCGAGAATGGTGACGATCATGGGGTAGAGGTACAGCAGCAGCGCGACCAGCCCTGCGGGGATGAAGCGCAGCGCGTGGAAATAGCACGTGGACATGCCCGCGTACAGCAGGCCGCCCATCAATATCGCCAGCATCAGGTCGCGGCCGCGCGGCCAGCGCGTGCGAGAGAACAGCATCCACATCGCCAGCGCGGCGCCGGCGATGCTGAAGCGCATGAACAGGAGCATCTCGGTCGAGACGCCGTCGCCGCGCGCCCAGTCCGCGAAGAGGGCCATGAAGCCGAACGCGATGGCCGAAATGATGATGAGCAACGACCCGGCCACTTACGCTCCCGAGCCGATGCGCGGCTAGTCGAGTTTCTCCGCGAGAATCTTCTTGGTCTGCTCAGCGCGATAGTCGTGCAGCTTCCTGCGCAGGCCGGCATCGCTCAGTGCGAGGATGGCCACGGCGAGCAGCGCGGCGTTGGTCGCGCCGGGCTTGCCGATCGCCAGCGTGCCGACCGGAATGCCGCCGGGCATTTGCACGGTCGAAAGCAGCGAGTCAAGCCCCTTGAGCGAAGCGCTTTCCATGGGCACGCCGAGCACGGGCAAGGTGGTGTGGGCCGCGACGACGCCCGCCAGGTGAGCCGCACCGCCGGCGGCGGCGATCATGACTTTCGTGCCGCGCGCTTCGGCGGCGCTCACGTACTCCACGCAGGCAGCAGGCGTGCGATGCGCCGAGAGCACGCGGCATTCATGCGCCACGCCGAACTTCGCCAGTGTTTCCGATGTGGACTTCATCACATCCCAGTCGGATTTGCTTCCCATGAGTACGGAAACCAGCGGCGTGTTGGATACTGTTGTGGCCATGCGGGGTTTATACCATGCGGTTGGCGATGATTGGAATGCGCGACGCGCCGGAATACTCCGGCGCGTCGCGAATGAAAGGGAATGCCATCCTGCTGCTCAATCCAGATTGATCGGAAGCATCACGCGGTTGATGGTGTGGATGATGCCGTTGTCGGCATTGATGCGGAGCGGCCGCACAAGCGCGGGGTTTCGAATGTCCGGATCGTTATCGATGATTCGGAAGAATCCGGGCTTGAACGTCGCGCCCTCAAGCAGCGTATCAACTCTCGCACCATCGAAACTCAGCGAGAGAAACTCCACGATGCCGATGCGCGTTCCGACCACGTGATACAGGAGAATGTCGGTGAGCACGGGAATCGGGTCGCCGCTGCCAAGTTCCGTGAGTGCGGCAACAAGAAAATCCCACGTGTCGGATTCGCTATCGCCCGAGTAGCCAAGATCACGGGCAAGACGGATGAACGCGCGATCGTTGGGAGCGAACACGGTCAGGTTTGCGTCGGGATTGGTCAGGGCATCCGCCAGGCCCGCGGTCTGTACAGCGGTCAGCAGAATGTCGTAGTCATTGCGGTTATTGTCGAAGGCGCCGCCGCTGGCAACGACAATTTCAGCGATCGTGTCGGCAGAGGCGCGGCCGTTAAGTGCACAGGCGCTGGCGACGACAAGCAGCAGTACGGCATGGAGATTCTTCATTGTTGAGTTCGTCTGAACGGTTAGAACGCACGACATGAGACGCCGGCCGTAGGGAATCACGGCAAGTTCAGCG
>CAZCGB010000105.1:0-7983 GCA_964498045.1 uncultured Isosphaeraceae bacterium | reverse complement strand
AAAGAAGTTCGGCGACTGCCAGTGCGTCAGCCCCGGCAGGATGATGTCGCTCACATCGCGCAGCATCGCTTCGAACGGCTCGCCGTGCTGCGGCGCGTGCGGCGGCAGATGCGAACGAACCTCGCCCGGTTTCACACGCGACAGCACCGGACGCTGTTCGATGCTGTCGAGGTAGTCGGCGATGAAGTCCACCATTTCGCGGCCGTGACGGCGGAAGGCGGCCGAGGACATGTGGAACGATGGGATGGATGATGGGTGATCCACGAGTTCGTGCGCATGCTAAGCCGCAAGCGGCCCTCATGCCCGATCGTCAGACTCACAGCCCCGCTTCGATCGCGCCGTCTTCCATCAGATACATGCCCAGAAGCCAGTTGTTTTCGACGTAGGGATCGACTTTCAACGTGCCGCTGAGCGTGCCGTAATTGGCGATTTGTTTCTGCCCGCTCATCGGTTCGCGCAGCCGCACTTCGATGGCGTCGTAGGGCGAGGGCGGCACGCCGATGCAGCAGCCATCCCACATGTTGAGCATGAACAGCACTTCCTTGGGATCGGTGGTGGCGATGGGAATCGCGAAGTACCCGGCGATCTTGATGTGCTTGCCATTCATCGCCTGCACGGCGGGCGGAATGTCGGTCTTGCCTTGCCGCGGCTGATATGTCTGCGACGCGAGGATGAGCAGGTCCCAGGTGATTTCATATGGATGCTCAACTGAGCCGTCGCCGCCGAGCACGTACTTGCCGTCAACGACCGGCTTGCCGGACGAAGCAGCGGACTGCTGCGCAGGAGTCGGCACGGAACCGTCGTCGAGCGCGTCGCTGACGTCTTCGCCTTGTCCTTCCTCGGAGGATGCCGCAAGTTCATCCGCCAGCGTCTGGGCGTTGTGGTCGGCGTCAGCCGACTCCGGCGCCGCAGTTGGCGGAGGGCCGGGCGGCCGCAACGCGCCGGCGGCCGCTTCGCGCGCCGCGTCGTTCGATGGCACGGGTGGTCTCACTTCGCGCGAGCCGGGGACGCCGATGGCCGTGTTCGTCGGCGCGGAAGTGCCGACGGTCACATCGGTGTTGTCGATCATCGGCGGCGCGTTCTTGCGCGCATCCTCGGCGCGGCTGAGCCAGGCGATGACCGCCACGGCAACGGCGAGAACGAGAATCGCGATCCAGAACGTGCGCATGCGCAAGGCTCCTTGGAAGGTAACTCTAGCACGCACGACGGCGGCGTCGCGTCACCCGATGGGCTTGAGATTCCGCGCCACGCTCGTTCGGTAGGCCATCACCGCAGGAATCACACCCGCCATGGCCGAGAGCAGCACCGTCGCCAGGATGATCACCAACGCCCAGCGCAGCGGCAGGTCGGTTTCGATCACCAGGCCCAGGCGCTCCCGCATGATCGCCGCGACGATGCGCACGCCGACCGCGCACAAACCCACGCCGACGAGCGCGCCGATCGTGCCCAGCATGGCCGATTCGGTCAGCACCAGCCCGAAGATGCGCGGGCGGCTGCAGCCGAGCACGCGCAGCACCGCGATCTGCCGTCGCCGCTGCTCCATGCTGTTGTACAGCGCGAGCATGACGGCGATGCCGCTCGACACCATCACCACGCCTGCGAGGCCGAAGATGATCTGATCGATGTTGCCGACGATGATGAACAGGCTCCTGATCTGCTGCGCGGGCTGGGCGACGGTGATGGAGGTGTCGCGTCGAAGCTGGTCGAACACCTGCGCAAGCGCCGCGGAGGCGTCGGAGCCGGGACGGGTCACCAGCCGGAGGTACACGCCGGTGATCTTGCGGTCCTCAGGCGTCAGGTCGTCCCGGCCCACGCGGTGCTCTTCGTGGTGATCGTGGTCGGCATGCCCGTCGTCTTCCGCATGCTCAGCGCGTTCGATGCGGTCGTGGGCGTGGATGATCCATGCGCTTTCAAGATTGGTGAAGAGCGCGCGATCGTGCGGCGTGCCTGTGGGTTCGAGGATGCCGACGACCGTGTACTGATATTGGTTGTGCACATGCTCCGCCGCGCCCTTGGCCGCGCCGCTTCCCGCGCCATGGGTGAGGGCGATCTTGTCGCCGATGCGCAGTCCCGTTTCGCGGGCCGCGTTCGCGCCGAGCACGATCTCGAAGTCGCCCTGCTCGTCGTTGCCGAACACGCGCCCTTCGCGCAATGCCCATGCGTGCTCGATGTCGGGCTTGAACGCGGTGAAGAACTCGCCGGTCGTCGCCATCGTCGGCAGGCCGCGGTAGCTGTCGCCCATCTGCACGGGCACGGCGTATTCCCATGGGAATGACGTCGCAAGCTGCTGGTACTTGTCCCACATGATCGGCCGCTGCGGCGGGTTGGCGTAAAAGATGCCGTTGAGGATCGCCGTCATCGCGCTGGAGTCGGCTGACACGAGCAGATGCATGTTGCCCGAGCCGCGCTCGAACGCCTTGCGCCCGGCGTCATGCATCGACACCAGCACGAGCATGAGCCCGGCGGCGACGGCGACGGTGATGATTGTCGTCACCGTTGAGAACAGCCGCGAGGTCATGCTGCGGCGGATGATGGTGAAGTCAGTCAAAGACATGGATGAAAAGTCGAAACGTCAAAACGTCGAAACGTCGAAATATGGTCGGAGTCGTCGAATCACGCTTGCCTCGTCGCCTCCTGCGCCAAGTCATTCAGCGACGACTGCCGCGCGAATCGCTCGCGCATGGAAGGATCGTGGCTCACGCACAACAGCGCGGCGTTGATCTCGCGGCAGGACTGCTGGATCAGATCCATCGCGACGCGGCCGGCCTCGGGATCGAGCGAAGCCGTCGGCTCGTCGGCGAGCACCAGCACCGGATCGCATGCGATCGCCCGCGCGACGGCGACGCGCTGCTGCTGGCCGACGCTGAGCTGATCGGGATTGGCATTGGGACGATCAATGCCCAGGTGCGCGAGCAGCCGCTGCGCGCGCTCGCGGTGCGTGGCGGGCGGGAAGCGCTTGGCGTCACTGAACATGAGCGCGGCCATGACGTTCTCCTGGGCGCTGAAGCCGTGCAGCAGGTTGAAGGTCTGGAAGATCATGCCGATGCGCGAACCGCGGAAGAGGTCGCGCCTCGCGCCGTGCAGCGAGCGCAGGCTCTGGCCGTCGATGCTGATCTCGCCTTCATGAGGATCGATGAGTCCGGCGACCAGATGCAGCAGCGTGCTCTTGCCCCGGCCGGAGGTGCCGGTGAGGAGCATTTGTTCGCCGCGCTCCAGTTGCAGTTGCTCGATGTTGACGGTCCATTCACCCGTCGCGCCGTTGGATGCGGAGCCGTAACGAAAACGCAGGTTGGCGACGTGCAGCGCGGGGGCGAGGGGCGCGGCATCGGCTGGTGCGTCATCGGTCTGCGGCAAGCTCGCGCTCCTTCTCCGCGATGATCTGGTCCACGCGCGACTCGGCGAACGCAGACGGCAATGCATCGCGCGGAATGGCCTTGAGGGCGGCGACATGCGCGGCCAGCAGTGCGCGGTCGGCCTTGATCGGCACATCCGGCTTCACGCCCGCGCCCTGCCAGTTCGTCTTTGTAATGGGATTGATCGGTCGGGCGATGGGAATGCGCATGGAAAAGTGTTCATCGATGCGATGAAGTTCGGTCGCGTGCGCGCCGCCGCCGGTGGTCTCGCCCACGATCACCGCACGACCGCACGCCTGCAGGTCGTACGCAAGCGCCTCGCCCGCCGAGAAGGTGAAATCGCTGGTGAGGATGAACAGCGGCTTGGTCCCTCCGAAGCGGGGCCCGGCTGCGTCATCAGGTGTCGCGGTGAAGGTGGTGTGCGAGCCGTCGAGGCGGCTGTCGAATGCGCTCAGTTCCTGCGGCTGATCGAAGAGGAAGCCGGCGAGGAAGGCTTCCGTGCCGGGATTGCCGCCGCTGTTGCGGCGCAGGTCGATGATGAGCGCGTTGGCGGGCGCGACGAAGTTCATCGCGGCGACGATCGTTTGGCGCGACAACTCCAGCGGGACGAACTCGGTCAGTTCAACCAGCCAGACCTCGCCGGCGAGACGTTCGATGCGCTCGAAGCCGAAGTGATTGAACTGTGCTGCACGGGCGCGCTGCGGGGAAATGGGATTCTCCGGCTGCGTCGCGGGCGAGGTGGCCGCAGGTGCACCAGAAATGGCGGCAGTGGTGAACGTGACGCCGATGTGCTTGTCGTCGCTGACCTGGCGCAGGTCTTCCGTCAATCGCTTCGCAAACGTCTCGCCGTCGGCGATCGAGTCATACGCGCCGGACGCCAGTTGGCCGTGCAACGTCGCCGCCATCGCATTCGCCTGTCCTTCCATGACATACCGGTGGAGTACGAGGCCGGCGATTTCGTTCACGAGGCGCTGCCGGTCCTTCGCCGTGATCGATGGCTGATCAACTCGCGGTTCAACCGGCGGTGCGATTGCACCGAGCGCGAGCAGCAGGCAAAAACAGGCGATGTGCGCGAATCGTGGCATTTGGGCCGCAAACGAACTGGGTGAGGATGACCGCTACGCCGGCAGCCGCGCCAGTTCGCCCTGCAGTTCGGTCATCAGTTGCCTCATCATGGCCGGGCCGAACTCGAACTTGATGTCGGTCGCCTTGAAGAGTTCGGGCAGCGGCTTCGCGCCGCCAATGGACAGGCCGCGCTTGTAGCTGGCGAGGGCTGCGCCGGTGTTCCGCTTCGACGCCAGCCACAGTTGCAGCGCGCCGAGCTGCGCGATGCCGTACTCGATGTAGTACAGCGGCACGGAGAAGAGATGCAGCTGCCGCTGCCACATGAATTCGCGATGCTTCTCGATGCCGGTCCAGTCCAGCGCGGAGCCGAAGCGGCGGTCAAGATCGAGCCACGCGGCGGTGCGCTCGGCGCGACTGTGCTCAGGATGCGTGTAGATCCAGTGCTGGAACGCGTCAATGGTCGCGATCCACGGGATGCGCTGGGCCATTTCCTCAAGATGCGTTCGGATGGCGCGCTGCGCGTCGGCCGTGGAATAGAACTCGCCCAGGTGCGGAAACGCCAGGAGCTCCATGCCCATCGAGGCGACTTCGCAATATTCGATCGGCGGATGGCGGTAATCCACGAGCGGCTCGTCCTTGCACAGCATGGCGTGGAAGGCGTGACCGGCTTCGTGAATCATGGTGAGCAGGTCGCGCTGCAGCCCCGAGGCGTTCATGAAGATGAACGGCGTGCGCTGGCGGTCGCGGTTCTCCTGGTAGCCGCCCGGCGCCTTGCCCTTGCGCGAATCCAGATCGAGGCAGCCCCCGCCGCGCATCGTGTCGAACAGCGAGCCGAGCCCCTGTGCGCCAGGGTCGAGCCTGTGGAACAGCCGCGAGGATTTCTCGACCAGTTCATCGGACGAGGCGAAGGGCTTGAGCGGCGCGCGGTTCTTCACATCCACAGCCATGTCCCACGGCCGCAGCGAATCGATCTTGAGTGCGGCGGCGCGCTCGCGGTTCAGCTGCCGGTGCATGGGCACGAACACCTCCTCCGCGCCGCGGTGGTAATCGCGGCAGGTCTCAGCGGTGTAGTCGAAGCGGTGCTTGCGCTTGAACGTGTATTGCAGGTAATTGTCGAATCCGGCGTTGCGGGCCATCTGATGCCGGAGCTTGATGAGCTGATCGAAGATGTCGGAAAGGCGATCCCGGTCCTGATACCTGCGCTCTGCGACGACGCGCCAGGCCTCTTCCCGCGTGGCACGGTCGGTGTCCTCGACGTACCGGCCCATCTGCGGCAGCGTCTTCTCTTCGCCGCGGAAGTTCACCATCATCGCGCCAGAGATCTCATCGAACTGCTGGACGAGTTCGGTCTCTTTGGTCTGCAGCGGAATGTTCTCGGCTCTGAAGAGATCGACGTCGGCCTTGATGTTCCGCAGCAGCACGCCGTAACGGGCCTGATCGAGTTTCGACGCATGCGCACTGGAGGCGATCTTCTTGTCGAGCTCGAACCCCGCCTTCTTGAGCTCCGGCTCGACGTTCTGCACGAAGTCGAGGTACGCCTTCTTGATCGCGGCGTCGTCGGTATGGCAGGTCATGTTGATGTACAGCGTGGCGTGCGCCTCGTTGGCGGCGGCGTCGAGCTCGCTGCGATCCAGCAGCAGCGTCTTCAGGCAGCCGTCGCATTTGAGCGGCCGATCGATCAGCGCCTGATACAGCGGCTGTAGGTTGGACCATTTCGTGGCGTCGAGTTGGGAGGCGGCGGGGACGAATTGAGTCATGGCGGCGTCGGATTCCAGAGCAGAAGTGGCGATGACGGGCGAGCGCATGCGGGTCGCGCAGCAGCAGGATAGCCTACCGACGGCCACGCGCGAGGTTCACAGGTGGACGGATTTCGCCGCCACCGCCGGCAGGTGCAGCCGTCGTTCCACTGCGTCGGCAAGGGCGATGGCGTGCATCTGGTCATCGCACACGACGAAGACGCTGGAGCCCGAGCCGGTGATGTGGGCCGGTCGCTCGGCCAGCTTCGAGAGGTCATGCACATGCTCGCGCAGCTGCGGCGCGGCCTGCATCGCGGGCTCGGCGAGATCGTTGAACGGCGCATCGGGCGCAAGGCGCGGCCGCTGCCGGGTCAACGCCTGCACGTCCTCCAATCGCAGTGACGCCGTGTCGTGCGTGAGCTCATCGAACAATCCGTACACGCGGGGCGTGGCGCAGTGCGCGTCGGGGAAGGCGATGACCGCATGCAGCATGGGCGCTTCCTCGCGCGCAAGCGGCGTCAATCGTTCGCCGAGGCCTTCGACGATCGCGCTGCCGCCGTGTACAAGGAACGGCACATCCGATCCGAGCGTGGCGCCGATGTTGGCAAGCTCATCGCGCGAGAGGCCGAGGTCGAAGAGGTCATTGAGGCCGCGAAGCATCGCCGCGGCGTTGGAAGATCCGCCGCCCAGCCCGCCGCCGACGGGAATGCGCTTCTCGAGCTTCATCTGCACCGGCAGATCGCCGACTTTTCCAATGTGCCGCTCCAGCGCGTGATGGGCCCGCACCGCGAGGTCCTTGGTCAGCGACCAGTTGATGTCGCTGCGGCGCCTGGCGTCCTTGTGCCAGAGGATGGCATAGCGCGAGAGCGTGCCGGGCTCGAGACGCGTGAGCGTGAGTTCATCGAAGAGATCAACGGTCATCATCCACGACGCGATGGGATGGAATCCGTTGAACGCCGGAGAAGGCGGACCGACGGACAGCGCGAGATTCAGTTTCGCCGGGGCGAGGATCTTCACGGAACGGGACATGTTGGGAAAGTGTGAAACGTGCGATGGCGTGCAACGGTCAATGCGTCTCGCGCCGTCCCCAGCCGCGGGTGGTAACCCGCGGAGACCTGCGGACGCTGCGACGGAGACGCCAGCGAATCTGGCTGACGATAGCGAAATCCCCGCTTCTGTTCTCGGACGCTGCGAAAGTAGGGTCACTTTCGCGCCGATGACTTCTGGGCGAAATGAACTGTCGTCCACGCACCCTCCTGCCCAGCCGGAGATTCACGGAACACCGCCCATGCTTACCGAAGAACTCGCGTCCACAGTCGCCGGCGACCGTCGCGTGCATCCGCGCATCGACTACTCGCGCCCGTGCAAGATCTTCAGCCCCGCGCTGCAGAAGTACTTCCTCGGCGCGACGCTTGATCTCTCGACCGGCGGCATGCTCATCCGCATACCGCAACTGGTTGATGTGCGCCCGGGCGACACGCTGCACATCGGCGTCGCCGCCAAGCGACGCGATCAGTTCCTGCGCTCCGACGAGATGCTCGGCGCGACGGTCATCCGAAGCATGAAGACCGTGGACGACCACACCACCTTCGCGGTGAAGTTCGACCAGGAGCAATCGACGGTCGAGATCGCCACGCTGCGCATGGCGGCGTGACTATTTGGCAACGCTTGCGTCGCTCGGCGGAATCGCCTCCAGCGACAACCTGCGCACATGCGTGGGCGTCGCTGAAAGCGTCGTGAAGCGCACGTTGGCGATCTCGAACTTCTCGCCCGACATCGGCACGTGGCCCAGGTGCGAGATCACCAGGCCCGCGATCGTGTCGTAATCG
>CAZCGB010000104.1:0-8026 GCA_964498045.1 uncultured Isosphaeraceae bacterium | reverse complement strand
TGGGCCAGGGCAGACTCGAACTGCCGACCTCACCCTTATCAGGGGTGCGCTCTAGCCATCTGAGCTACTAGCCCAATCCAGCGGCCGATCCGGCATGGCCACCAATTGAGGGCGAGAGTATAGCACTCCGTTGTGGGCAAGAGAAAACCCCGGCGGTTCGCCGGGGTTTGAAGCGCTGAGTGAGCAAAGTCTTGAAACCTACGGGCACGCGCCCCAGTTGGAGATCACGGCCAGCAGGTCGGCGACATCGACGCTTCCGTTGACGATGATGTCCGCGGGGCAGGTCGCCGGCGGAGCGGCGCACGGGCCCCAGTTGGTGATCACGGCCAGCAGGTCAGCGACATCCCGCGTTCCGTTGACAATGACGTCGCCAAGGCAGGGCCGCGGAATGATCTTGAACACTTCGCCGCCGTCCTGATCGCACAGGTAGATTTCGCCCGCGAAGTCCTCGCCGAACGATGTCAATGAGTCAATCACCAGTCCGCCGCCCGGCGCGAGTTCGCTGGTGCGGGTCTGGAAATTCGTGACCACGCCGCTGGTGGCGTTGAAGGTCCAGATCGGGGATGGACTCGCGAAACCGCAGTTGTAATCGCCGAAGAAATAGGTTCCCTGGAGGGCGGGAATGGCCGAACCGCGATACACCACGCCGCCGGTGATGGAGCACGTGGACGCGCCATCGTGGGTGTATTCGTAGATCGGGCAGATCAGCGATCCGCCGCAGGCGGTGGTGATGCAATTCGCGACGCTGCAACCTGAGACGCTGCTAGGGTGAGCGCCTTCCATGCAGCGCCAGCCGTAGTTTCGCCCGCCCGCGCTGCCGTTGGCTTCAAAGTTCACCTCTTCCCACACGCCCTGTCCGACGTCGGCAATGTACAAGTCGCCGGTCGCGCGATCGAACGCGTTGCGCCAGGGGTTGCGCAGACCGTAGGCCCAGATCTCGCCCAGCCCGCCACCGCTGGCGAACGGATTCGTGGGCGGAATGGCGTAGTTCTTGTTGGCGTCAGCGGGGAACTCATCGTCGTCGGCGTCGCCGACGATGTTGTTGGGGCCGTCGATGTCGAGACGGTGCATCTTTCCGAAGAGCGTGTTGAGAGACTGCCCGTTGCCGATGGTGGCGTTGTGCTGCGAGCCGGAGTCGCAGCTCGCGCCGCCGTCGCCGATGGTCATGTACAGGTAGCCTTGGGTATCGCCGGGCTTGAACGCCAGCCAGCCGCCGTTGTGATTGCTTTCGTTGTCCGGCCAGGACAGCAGCACGGTGCCGGGGGTATTGGAGCCGTTGGCGACGTCAGGGTTGGCCGAGACCTGGAAGCGGGCGAGGGTGTCGGCGCCGGTATTCGCGGTGTAGTACACGAAGAAGTAGCCGTTCTGCTGATAGTTGGGATGGAACGCCAGACCCAGCAGGCCTTGCTCACTTCCTGTCGTAGTGCCACCGATGCACTGCGAATCGATGTCAAGGAACGCGGTCGCGAGGAGCGTGGGCGGGTTGGTGTCGATCTTGAGCACGCGGATCACGCCGCGCTTCTCAATGATGAACAGCCGCGTGGCGTCGCCCGGCGCATAAGTCGCGAAGATCGGCCGGGTCAATCCGGCTGCGACACGCGTGGTCGTCAGCAGCGGAATTCCCGCGCCGGCGGTCGCGCCTTCATCCTTGCCGCTGCGCGCGGTGGACTGCGCGCTCGCGGACGACGGGCTCATCGCGGTCACGATTGACGCCAAGGCCGCCCCGGCGATGGAACGATTGAACAATTGCATGATCCTCCTCGTGGCCGCAACGTGGCGGCGGTTTCTCGAACCTCAGTTGACGTTTCAGAACAAGAACTCGATCACCGCACTGCGCCGACGGTTCAAGCGCGGATTCGACAAGAACGACGATTGCGTGTACCGGAAACGCGATGCTCTCGGAACCTTCCTCTTCGGCCAAACCACGCCAAGGGTTGCCCGGCGCGGCAATTCCGATCGCAGGACATTCTCCTCGGCCAGTTTCCCAGGCATTCCGCCACCACCGCTGCCTCCGGAAGGATCAAGCGGTTGGGGCTGCTCGACAATAGATGATCGATGGCACCGAGGCAATAGCGTTCAGGTGAAACCCGGATTCTCGGACACGATCAATTCGGCGATGTGGCAGGAATTGCAGGCGACCCATTGCCCAGATTCGCAGCCGCACCAACGGACTCGGCGATCACTCCCAGTCGCTCCAGAACGCCGACATATTCCGTCATCGCTTCCTTTGCCGCGATCGGGTCGGCATTCTCGATCGGCCCGCGCAATGCCGGCAACATCCACGACGCGTAGCCCGACTGCGGATCGGACGATGCATAGATGTTGCGAAACCATTCGCGACCGGCGAGGCCGTCGGGCCAACTCGGCTGCCAGATACTGGCCCAGCCTTCAAGGTGCAACGTCGCCGCCACGTTCATGCGGGCCGCTCGTTCCGCTGGTCCGTCATTCTCCAACATTGCGGTGAGCGCTGCGTCACAGTCCTTCACAGACTTGTCAGCAGCTTCGATGGCTGCGTCCAACGATGCAAAATCAAGAGTCAACTGGCGCTTCTCAGCGCGTGCCTTCAGCGCTTTCACATGTTCGCGCACGTCATCGCCGTATCGCGAAGGATCAAACGGCGGAATCTCCGCATTGGCCAGTCGTGCCGCGAGCACGTTGACGACGCGCGTCAGCATCAACGCCGGTTCGTAGTCGTCGCCCACGGTTCGTCGATACCAAGCGAGGTTGTCGTAGTTGGAGTGATACGCAGTGCCGGGCGCACCGCCGCTGGAGATGAAGCATGAGGGAATGCCGAGGTGGCAATAGAACCCGACATGATCTGATCCGCCGCCCAGGTTGCCGATCACCGGCGCGGCCTTCTCCGCCTTCCACGCCTCGAAAACGCTCTTGCCTTCCTTGCTGCGCGCCTGCGGCACTTCGCGGGTTGATTCCTCAATCACGGTCTTCAGCAGCGGATCGCTCGACGCGCCGAAGTTCACGCCCATCGTCGCGCCGTCGAGATTAATGTACGCCACCGCGCGCTGGCGCAATTCGTCGCCGAACTGCTCGCAGTACTCGGTTGAGCCGATGACGCCGAACTCCTCCGCGCCCCAGCAGCAGAAGGCGATCGAACGTCGCGGCCGCAGTCCAGCCTGCGCAAGCTGCGCGAAACTTCGTGCCGTTTCCATGACCAGGATCGTGCCCGATGTCGGATCGCCCGCGCCGAATCCCCATGCATCATGATGGCTGCCAAGATAGACGCATTGGTCGGGCTCGCTCTCGCCGCGAAGCGTGGCGATGATGTTCGCGGTCTTCTTGATCATGCGATTCTGCTTCACCATCAGGCGGAGCTTGAGTTCGTCACCGCCGTTCAGGCGATACGCGCACGGCAATCCGCCTTGCCAGTCTTTGATCAGGTCCTCGGGCAGCGGGGTGCCAGTCATTTTGGTCATGATCGCCGCCGCCGCGCGATAGCCGATGGGCTGAACGGGAATGCGCGGCAGGCCGACCGAATCGACATCCAGCCGCCGGGCGTCCTTGGTCGCGGGAATTCCGGGCGTCAGCGGATCGCCGGGCTGGTCGCTGGTGATGATCGAGCCGCGCTGAATGCAGGTGTCGTTGGCCCATCCGCCTTCGGGATACGTCACGCCTTTGCGATAGCCCGAATCGTCGGGGTCGGTGAAGATGATCAGCCCAACCGCGCCGGCGGCCTCGGCGTACTTGGCCTTGTATCCACGGAAGTTTCCGCCGTAGCGCGCGAGGACGATCTTGCCTGTGCAGTCAACGCCGCGCGCCTTCAACGTCTCGAAATCCTCTTTCGTGCCGAAGTTGGCGTACACGACGCCCGCGGAGACGTCGCCCGAACCGCTGTAGGCGTTCCAGCCGAAGGTGAGGCCCGGGTGCGTCACGTACGGATCGTTGAGCAGGTTGTCCTCGGTGATGGGCAGCGCGGTGACGCCGTGACGCGCAGGCGGCGCGCTTTCTCCGGCATGCGCAGCGATGTCGCCCATCGCTCCCGCGGCTTGACTGTTCTTCTCGCCGACGATCTCCAACTTCGCATCAACGGGCTCGCTCAACAGCGCCCAGAACTCGTGGACCTGCACCGCCAGCCCCATGTCACCGAACGCCTTCGCAATGGATTCAATCACTCGCTGATCGCCTTCGGTTCCCGCGATGTGCGGCTCGCTCGCCAGCATGTCGTGCCATGCTCGGAGTTTTTTCGGGTCAGGCATCGCATTCAGTCGTACTTCAAACGCGCGCTCGGTTTCCCACTGCAGCGGCGAGAAGAACTTCGAGCGCGGCGACGCCTGCGGCTGGGATTGCTGCGCCCCGGCAAGCGAACACGCGAGCAGAACTGCGAAAGCGCACAGAAGTCGAATCATGCGCTGCATGATAGTGAGGCCGCTGCCCATGGTTTCATTCCGCGGCAAGAACAGAGACGGTTCTTCGCGTTGATCATGGGCCCGCAGAGGCCTTGCCCTGCGTGGCGCCTTCGCGCTTGCTCCAGTACCGCAAGATGCCGTCGACGTTCATCGTCAGCAGGTTGCGGGACACATATCGCGCGAAATCGTTGTCGTTGACGCCGTGCTTCCGCGCATCGAGCCGATTCCATTCGATGTACTCGTCCAGAATCGCATCGCGGGGCATTCCGTCAGCTTGTCTCTTCCGCACGAATTCCGCATGCGAGGGGAGGATCTCCTGCAGTCGCCGCAGGTGACCTTCCACATCATCCACCCGACCAAAATGCGTCAGATACAGCGCATCGAAACTCTCGCGCTGAAACCGATCGATCGTTGCCAACCATGCCTCCAAATCGAACTCCGGCGGCGGGGTTGGAACCGACACGAATGTCTCGCTCACCGCCCGGGCATTGAAGCCACCCGCATCGCCAGCGAAGCAGATTTTTTCGTACTGCGTTTCCAAGGCGAAGGCGTGATGATGTTTCGCATGGCCGGGCGTTTCGATGGCCCGCAGCCGAATCCCCGAAAGATCGATGATGTCCTTGTCGCGCACCGGATGAATCTGCGATTCGGGCACGGGATTGAGATGGCCCCAGAGTCGATCCATCTGATCGCCATAGATGCGCGTCGCGCTGTGGATGAGCCTGCTGGGATCGATGAGATGCCTCGCGCCGAACTCATGCACATGGATCCGCGTGCCGTTGGCGGCGAGATGTCCAGCCGCGCCCGCATGATCGAGATGAATGTGCGTGACCAGCGCGTGCCTGATGTCGGCGAGCGTGAAGCCGATCGTCGCCAGGGCTTCGCGAAGCGCGGGCAAAGTGCTCGATGGACCGGTTTCAATAAGCACTGGGCCCGCGCCGCACCGCGCATCTGCCACCACGAACGCCGCAACGGCCTGCGGAATGCCGAGGTAGCGAAGGTCAACGGTGTGAACGGTCGGCGAGAGTGGCACGGGCGAATCGTACGGCCAAGTGATACGCTGCGGACATGGCTCAGCCGTTGATCGTTTCGACCTGGTCCTTTGGTCAGCGCGGCCATGCCGCGGCCTGGCCGGCGCTCGCCGCGGGCGGGTCGTCCATTGATGCCGTCGAACGTGTCTGCGCCGTCATTGATGAGGATCCTCAAGTCGATTCCGTCGGCTTTGGCGGCCTGCCTGATGCGCGAGGCCGGGTCAGTCTCGATGGATGCATCATGCTCGCGCCGGACCGCTGCGGCAGCGCGTGCTGCGTTCGTCGATTCATGCATCCGGTTTCAATCGCACGCCGCATCATGGAGAAGACGCCGCATGTGATGCTGGCCGGCGACGGCGCTGAAGCGTTCGCCGATCAACAGGGATTCATGCCCGCGGACCTGCTCTCGGCTGACGCACAAGACGCATGGCACAAGTGGATGAAGGATCAGGCTCCCGTGGATCAGACGCGCGATCGAGGCATTGACCACACGCGCACCGCCGCGGATCAGCCGAAATCCAAACTGCCTCGGCCGATCGACATCCCCGGTTCGGGCGGACGCTTGTTCTTTCATCCCGGACCGGGGAATGACGGTGATGAGCGCCGACGCGCCGTCGCGATCGATGATGAGCGACGCTGGCGTCATCACGACACCATCGGCACGCTGGCCATCGACGCGCGAGGCGTGATGACCGGTGCATGCTCGACCAGTGGCACGCCGTTCAAACTGCCTGGGCGCGTCGGCGATTCGCCGATCATCGGCCACGGCCTGTACGTCGATCCCGCGCACGGCGCGGCCACGGCGACCGGCGCGGGCGAACTGGTCATGGGCGTGTGCGGTTCGTTCCTCGCCGTCGAGTGCATGCGCCGTGGCGCAACTCCTCTGGATGCATTGCGCGAAACGCTGCAGCGCATCATCGACTCCTACGACCTCAAGCCCGAGCATCAGGTGGCGATGATTGCGCTGCGGCCGGATGGCGCGTTCGCAAGCGCGGCGTTGCGGCCGGGGTATCGCACATCCATCCGCACGCCGCAGCGCGATGAAGTCATCGAACCCGAACTGGTCATTCTGCCGGAATGAAGCGGTGGTCAGCCGCCGGCGGGTTTGGATGCCGCGCCCTGGTCGCCCTTTGGCGGATCAAGCTCATTCCCTGCTGCCGTCCATGCGCGCACGCCTCCGTCAAGCGTGCGGACGTCCGCGCCGTCGATCAGTTCCTTCAATCGTTTGCTCATGCCGTTGGCCCGCACGTCGTTGTAATCAGCGCCGTACACGACGATGACCGAGTAATCTTTGACCATGTAGAAATCGGTGGAGACGCGTTCGAAGGGAAGGCTGATCGCGCCGGGAATGTGGCCGGCGTCATAGTCGGCCTTGGTACGGGCATCGACCCACGCGCCGGTCCTGGTCTTGCCGAGCAGGCCCCGCTCGCCAGCGGCCAGTCTCTGCCCTTCGTCGACGCTGACAAAAACCAGCGACTTGTCGCTTGGCTTGTTCGTGCATGCCGTCAGCGCGGAGCCGAGCAGTGAAAGAGCCAACAGTGCGACATATCGGCGGACGGGATTCGAGCGTTCTGGCACCATGAGGCTTGTTTTTCCGTTGCGGCGGGGGGTTGGGGGCGGCGAAGATCACTGAAATCGGGATACGCATCACCCAAACGTGAAGCAGTCGTCGAAATACCGCGACTGCACCGAAGGTTAGCATGACGTGGGTTTGCGAGAAGGGGATGGGGCGGCTACGCCGCGCCATGACTGCGTGGAACACCAGCGTCGTCGGCGTGTCTGTCACGCCTTCAACGTAAAGACCTGTGAATCCAGCACTTCCAGCGAGCTGCGTACGTTTTTTGCCCGCTCAGATCATCTTTCGATATTCATCCATGCGAGTTATACGTACCGTCAATCCAGTTCGATCTGTTGCGATCGTGGTGGCTTCTGCGTTGATTGCACCAACATGTTTAGCCCAATCTGGGCCAATTCCTGGGAAGATCCCTTCAAGGCCGGGTGGACCTGGAATCACGCAGCCGGGCGGAAACACCCGTGACCAACTCGTGCGAATGAAGATGATTGCTGAGGTCGCGAAAATCGAACCGGGACAGAAGTTTCTGATGGGATTTGTCTTCGAGATGGAGCCGCACTGGCACATCTATTGGGAGAACGCCGGCTCAAGCGGCGCGCCCACGGAAATCTCCGTCAAAGCGCCGCCGGGTTATGAGGTCGGCAAACTGCTCTTTACGCGGCCTTCGACCATGAACACAAGTGACGGCCCTTGCTATGGTTACGAGAATCAAACAGTGCTCTTCGTTGAAGTGACTCCCCCTGCCAACGCGGCGATGCAGGCGACGTTCACTGCTGACGCATCGTGGCTGGTGTGCAAAGACATCTGCAAGATGGGGTCGGCCAAGGCGACGTTGACAATGCCCGTCGGAGATGCCTCGCTTCCCGGGGGCAAGGCCCTTGAAGTTGATCCGATCATCGAGCAATTCAAAGTGCGATTGCCACGAGCAATCACGGCCGCATCCGGGGCGTCCGTGACATTTGATGGCACGTCCCTGACGATCATCTTTCCAGCAAACGGAGCGACGACTGGAGAACTCTTTCCCAACCCATCGCCGGGCGTCTTGTTTGGAGAGGCGACCA
>CAZCGB010000103.1:0-8131 GCA_964498045.1 uncultured Isosphaeraceae bacterium | reverse complement strand
GACCTTGCGCAGCATCTTCTCCGCGATCGCCTGGGCCTCGGTTTTGTCCCTGCCCGCGCCGCGCCACGGGCCGATCATCACGTTTGCCAGCACGCTCATGTGCGGGAACAGGTTGAATTGCTGGAACACCATGCCGATGCGCGTTCGCAGGCGCCGAACCTCTGCCTCCTCCGCCCGGCTGGGGATGTGATGCAGCGGCCGGCCCTTGCTCACCACTTCGCCGCGCAACAGGACTTCGCCTTGCTGATACGGCTCAAGCAGGTTGAGGCAGCGCAGGAACGTGGATTTGCCGCAGCCATTGGGGCCGAGGATGACGAAGACGTCGGCTTCGGTGACCGTGAGGTTCACGCCGCGCAGCACCTCATTGCCATTGGCGTAGGTCTTGCGCACATCACGCGCCTCAAGAACGATCGGGTCGTTCGAGGGCGGCAGCGGTTCGATGATGGGGGCGATGTCGGCCAATGCGGATCCGTGCGCGGAAGCGGGAATCAATGCGGGTGTGTGTGAGGCAGCGACGTGCCGGTGTGCTTCAATTTCTTCTCCAGCGTGCGGCCGAGCCAGTCGGCGAACGCGCACAGAATCAGATACACCGCCGCCGCCAGCACCATCATCTTCGGCACGATGAACTTCGCCTTGCCCACGCCCAGCGCGGTCTGCAGCAGTTCCGGCACGCCGATCACGCTCACAAGGCAACTGTCCTTGATCATGCTGTTGAGGTCGTTCACGATCGGCGGCAGCACGATCCTGAAACTCTGCGGAAAAACCACGTACCGGAATGCCTGCCACTTGCTCATGCCCAGCGACATCGCCGCCTCGCGCTGACCCTTCGGCACGGCCTGCAATCCTGCGCGATGAATCTCCGCCTCGTATGCCGCGTAATTGCCCGCAAGGCAGATCACGCCCACCAACAGGTTCGGCCAAGTGAGCATGTGGCTGGTCACACCAAGCCCGCCGAAGAAGCCCGGCGCGAGGTTGAACAGCCACTCGCCAAGCACCGGCAGGCTGAAATACACCAGGTACACCTGCACCAGCAGCGGCGTGCCGCGCACGATGATGACATATGCCAGCGCGGGCCATTTCAGCCACCACCGGTGACTCATGGTGCCCAGCGCGAGCACCAAGCCGAAGAGCACGGCTGTCGGCATGCTGATGATCGTCAGCAGCAGTGTGAACAGCACGCCCTTGAACAGCGCCCGGAAAATACGCTCCCAGCCGCCATCACGTCCTGCTTCAGAATCGTCTGCTGCGCCATCGCTTTCCTCTCCTCCCGGCTTGCCGCGAGCGAAATCCCCGATCGGCTGCGGGGTGCCCTTGGCGATTCCCAACTCGATCTGCGCATCGTTCCAGATTCCCCATCGCTGGTAGATCTCTCCAAGCTCGCCGCTGGACTTCATCTGTTCAAGGATGCGGTTGACTTCTTCGAGCAGCTCGCTGTCGCCTTTGCGCACGACCACGGCGTATTCGCCCGGCGCAAACAGTTCGGGCTGGTTGACCAAACGAGTATCGCCGGCTGCGTAGTACGCGGCGATGATCGACTCTGCCACGCTGCCCTCGGCCCGACCGAGAGCGACATCGACATACGGTGCGAGCGAGTCGTCGTATTGCAGGATCAGGTCATCGCTCCAGCCGGCTTCCTTCAGCGCGTCGATCGCCGCCGAGCCGTTGAGCACGGTGATGGCCTTGCCCTTGAGGTCGTCCAGCGTCCGGTACTTGCTCTTGTCCTCGGCCCGCACGGTGAGTTGCTCACCGTATCGGTAGTACGGGATGGAGAAGTCGGCCTGCTCCTGGCGGTCCTCGGTGACCTCGAAGCCGTTCATCAGCAGGTCGCACCGGCCGCTCTTGAGCATGTCGTACAGGGCCAGCCAGTCGGCCTGCACCTGTTCAAGCCTGACGCCCATGTTCTCGGCCACGCGCAGCATGATGTCATGCTCGAAGCCTATGACCTTGGACGGGTCGGCTGGATCGTAGAAGGTGAACGGCGCGCCGCCGGAGGCGTCGGCCCCCCAAAGCAGGACGCCGCGCTCCTTAATGGCGGCGAGTGAAGTTTGCGGAGGCGCGGGCTGCTGGAATCCTGCCGCGCCGAACACCGCAATGAGGCACAGAAGCGCGGCCGCGATGTACGGAAGTAGTCGATGGCGCGCCAGCGGGAACGAGGTTGCAACGCTCACGCGTGGGAGTATACCGGCGTCAATCTGTGGCGCGTGTGTTGGTGTGTGACTCTCTGTCCTGAGTCACCACCCCGCCAGCACCACGGTGGCGTCGTCGGCGAGTTCCGGACCGCCCGCATGCGCATGCACCGCCTCGAACAGCCGCGCGATCGTGTCCGATGCGTCTGCATCGTTTGTCGCCAGCGCGTCCTGCACGCGCTCCCAGCCGAACTCATCCGAGCGATGCCCTTCACGCGGTTGCTCGAGGATGCCGTCGCTCAACAACACCACGCGCTCGCCGGCGCACATCGGCACCGTCGCTGACCGATACTCCAGCACATCAACCACGCCCACCAGCGGCCCTCCCGCGTCATTGAGACGCTGATAAGACCCGTCGGCTCGCGCCATCCAGGCATGACCGTGGCCGCCGTTGATGTATTCGAGCGTGCCCAGCATCGGGTCGATCGCGCCCAGCCAGAGCGAGATGAACCGTCCGCCATCGCAGCGCGGATAGAGATAGGAGTTGAGGTCGGTGACAGCCTGGCGAAGGTCGGCATTGCGCATGAGCACGCCGCGCAGGAATCCTTGCGTGGTGGTCATCAGCACGCTGGCCTGCATGCCCTTGCCTGCGACGTCGCCCAACGCGATGGCGACGCGGCCATCGTCCAGCGGCATGACATCGAAGAAGTCGCCCGAGACGACGCGGCCCGGCCGACACGCGCCCAGCACGCGCACCGGGCCGATGACCACATCCGGGGGAGGAAGGATCAAGCGTTGTGCGCTCGCCGCGGCGTTGATTTCGCCTTCCATGCGACCGAAACGTTTCTCCAAGTCGCGCCGCATCAGATTCATCAACGCCATCGCCGCGAGGCGCGCCAGTCCTGCGGCGAACGCGCCCGCGTCCTCCGAGACGCGTGGCTTCATCGATGTCGACTGCTTGCCGCTGCGCGTGTCGAGGTACAGGAAGCCCGCCGCCGCGCCTTCCAGCATGAGCGGCACGCACATCGCCTCCTGGATCTTGAGATCGACGATGCTGTGACCGGTGGGCACGGCCATCGCGCCAGTGCTCACCTGCACCGGCTGGCCGAGCGCGGCCTGGCGGATCAGCGAGCGGCTCACCTGCAGTGTCGTTCCGCCGATGTTGCTGTCGGCGATGATCGAGACCGTCCCATCGGGCATGAGGGGGCGCAGCAGCGCGGCATTGGGGAAACCCGTGCCGCGTACCGCCGCATCGATCACCGCCTGAGCAAGCGCCTGCTCATCGCTCGCTGACACGATGGCTTCCGCGCATTTGAGCAGCAGACGCAGGCGTTCCTGCGCCAGGTCATCCGACGCGGCGGTGATGGTGCGCATGGAGCGCTGGGAATTGAGGTTGTCATCAACAGTGCGGACCTGGCGCTCATGACCTGCGACGCTGCCGCTGAATCCCGCCGCCGCGCCATGAATGGTTGCGCCGTGAATGTCGCGGGCGATGAGCCGAAGCGTCCACGGCGCGATCTCAATGATGTCGCCCGCCTGCACGGGCGTGGCTTCGCCCGGGCGAAGCGTCTGGCCGTTCAACCGCGTCTGATGGCGGCTGCCGAGATCGACAAGGACCCAGCGCATGCCGGCGGCGGTTTCAACGCAGCGGAATTCGGCGTGATCGCGCGACACTTCCGGACGATCGAGCACAAGCCAGTGCGTGGTGCGGCGGCCAATCGTCAAGACCGAGCCCGCCACAATCGACGGATCATTTGCTGCACTCATGCGCTCCAGCTTGCATTCAACAGGCTCCGGCCCGGACACCGAAACAACCGCCAATTCAACATCCTGCGGGGCGGGGAAATGTGCGCTGGAACGCGACATGCCTACAGGTTAGCGAATGCCACGGCCTTTCGGGCGCAGGCCGGCGTCGTGCAGGGTTTCGACTGCCACAGCGGCGCGGTACACTTTCGCCTTCGGGCCAGCATCATCTTTGGCGTTGGCGACCGCACCCTCAATCATGAAAGACGTTCACATGAAGACCTCGTTCACGCGTTTCACTCTTGTTCTGATCGCATCGGCCGCGCTGGCGACCACGCTTTCGGGCGGCGGTTGCTCATCCTCGGGGAGTCAGGCGGTCAAGCGCTCGGAGAAAACCGTCGACAGCCTGAGCGAGTTCCGATCGCAGGTCATCGCCGCTGGCGCGCAACTTGATCGCACGATGTCTTCCCTTGACGGCGTGATCAACGCCAGCAGCGACCGGAAGAAGGCGTTCGAGCGTTACATGAAGGAGGTCGCCGCGCTGAAGAAGCAGGGCGATGAGGCAAAGTCGCGGGCTGACGACCTGCGCGCCCGCTCCCGCGAATATGTCGCAAAGTGGCAGAAGGAAGTCTCATCGGTGAGCAATCCGGAGTTGAAGGCCCAAGCCGAGGCGCGGCGGGCGAAGGTGCAGGATCGCATGGACGAGATCGAGGCTGACGCCGCCGCCGCGAAGGACGCCTACGTCCCGCTCATGAAGAACCTCACCGACATCCAGACCGTGCTGGCCAACGACTTGAGCGCGGCGGGGGTGCAAGGTGTGGCTCCGGTGGCGGCGTCGGCCCGCCAGGACGCCGCGGCGCTTAAGAAGAGCCTCGACGCTTTCGTCGTCGAACTCGACAACGTCATCGGTCAGCTCGGACCGAAGTCGTAAGGATGACGATCGCACGCAGGTGACGATCAGAATGTGGTAGCCGGCGATGCCGTTCACCTGACGCAAGCGATCGGCCGCAATGCCGCGCCTCGGCGCGGTACGCTGTCGCGCATCATCGCATGGCAGCCGACGGCCCATCATCAGGCGCAGCGAACGGCATCGGCCGGCCCCGCCGCGCGTGGCCGTCGCTGCTGCTGGCGATGATCGCGGGCGTGGCCCCGGTGGCGTTGCTGCTGTGGATCTCGCGTGATCGCGCCGAAGCCCGCGCAGCGCATCGATTGCGCGAAGTCGTTGACGCCGCGGTCGGCCGCATCGACCGCGTATTCGGCGAGGCCGACGGCGCGCTCAATCACCTCGCCGAACAGACTGGCGGCGTGATGGACGACCAGACGGTCGCGCGGCTGCAGCGCATCGTCTACGTCACGCACTGGTTCCGCGAAGCGGGCTTGGTCGACTCCCGCGCCAACCTCGTCTGCACGAACCTCGGGCCGGTTGATCCGCCTGTGCCCGTCGCGGAGCAGGAGAAATCCGATCCCCGCGCCGCCGGCATGCAGATCGTCGGCGTGGTTGACACCGAGATTATGAAGTCGCGCTCGATCATTCTTGCGCGGCCGACCATCGGCGAGGGTGAGGTCAACCTGCTGCTGGACCCCACAACGCTAACCGAGATGTTCGAGCAATTCCCGCTCGGCCCCGGCGGCTCGGCGCGCATCGCGATGGCGAATGGCCACACGCTGGCGCAATTCGGCTCAGGGGCCGGCGCGTCGGCGAATCCCGCGACTTCGCCCTCTACGCGGCCTGTCGCGGACGCCGATACCCACGCTGACACTCTCGCCATCGACGGCGCGTCCGAGCGATTCGGGGTGCGCGTGCAGGCCCGCATCGGCCGCGACTGGGCGCTGCGCGAATGGTACGCGGACCTGAAGTGGATGACGCCGCTGGGCATCGCGAGCGGCGCGGCGCTGGGCGTCGCTGCGATCGCGATTTCACGCAGACCCGGCAGCATGCGCGATGACCTCCGCCGCGCGCTTCGCCGCGGCGAGTTTGAAGCCCACTATCAGCCCACCATGGACATCGCTTCCGGCCGCTGCACTGGAGCCGAGGCCCTCATCCGATGGAGGCATCCCGTCGAAGGACTGGTGCGGCCGGACATCTTCATCGGCGTGGCGGAGGAGAGCGGACTCATCGGCCCCATCACCGAGTGGCTGATCGACCGCGTCGCGAAAGATCTGAGTGAAACGCTTCGCACACGCAGCGACCTGCACATCGGCGTGAACCTCGCGCCGGAGTATTTCAATTCGCGGCACATCGTCGAGACGCTGCCGCGCCTGCTCAAGCCGTATCAGTTCCCTGCGGCCCGGCTGCTGCTGGAGCTGACCGAGCGTGGAATGATCGGAGAGGATGTGGAGCTTTCCCGAGGCGTGATCAACGACCTTCGCGCGATGGGCCTGAAAATCGCTCTGGACGACTTCGGCACGGGCTTCTCCTCACTGGCGTACCTGCACACGTTCAAGTTCGATGCCCTGAAGATCGACGCGTCATTCGTGCGCCGCATCGGCACCGATTCGGTCAGCGCCGGCGTGATCGACGCCATCATCGAATTGGGGCACGCGCTGAAGGTGCGCATGATCGCTGAAGGAGTCGAGAGGCCGCAACAGCTGGAGTTCCTTCGCACGCGCGGCGTGCATGCGGTGCAAGGCTGGATCTTCGCCAAGGCGATGCCGGTGAACGCGTTCCTCGAGTTCGAGCGGCGGACCAACGCGCAGCGAACATGAGATCCGTCGCACACGTCCGTTCGTGAAGGCCACGCCATGCGCTGCATCCATTGCCAGTATCCCCTCGTCAATCTGCCGGTGCGGCGCTGTCCGGAATGCGGCAAGGCGTTTGATCCGGACGATGCCGACACCTTCGATGGGCGATCGCCTCAGGAGTTGGCGATGGGGCGCATCGCATGGCGATGGATGGCGTGCATGTATGCGTTGATCGCCTGCATCATCTTCGTCGGCAACATCGGGGATGTCTGGAGTCCGTTGCTGGTGATCGCGGCCCTCATCGGTTCCGCGGTGATGACGGCTTTGCTCTCGCCTCTGCTGTTGCTTCCCCTGGTGCTGGCCGGCATGTTAGTGCGTCGCGGCGGGCGGCGCGGCGAAATGTGAATCAAGGGAAACTGGGCTGAGGAAACCGCTCCATCAAATGCGCGATCGTCGGCCTTCGCTGTTGCCTTCATCCAGCGGCTAGTTACGCTTGTGGTGCGGAGAGAGCCGCGTTTGTCGAAGAGGAGAGAAGAGAGATGAACCTGACCAGGCAGTTGATCGCGGGCGTGGCTGTGGCCATGGCCGCCAACAGTGCCGCGCACGCGCAGACGTTCAACGGCGGCGCGATTTCCATCCCGGCGATCGGCCCGGCAAATCCGTATCCATCAGTCATCAACGTCTCCGGTGTGTCGGGGACCATCACCACAATGAGCGTGACCATCACCGGCTTCACGCATTCGTTCGCCGACGACTTGGGCATGCTGCTGGTGGGCCCGAACGGCCACGCGCTCATCCTTGCCGATGGTGCGGGCGACGGCCCCGCCGACAACCTCACGTGGACGTTCACCGACGCTGCGACGGAGATGCTGCCGATGTCGGGCCCGCTCGGCTCTGGCACGTTCAAGCCGGGCCTGAATCAGTACGGCGACGTCTTCACCGCGCCCGTGCCCGCGCCCGACGCATGGTTTACCACGTTCGCCTCGGCGTTCGGCGGAATCGGGGCCAACGGCGCGTGGAATCTCTACGTCGAGGACTTCGTCGATGGCGACGGCGGTTCGATCGCATCCTGGAGCATCACATTCGGCGTGCCTGCTCCCAGCGCGCTTGTGACACTTGTCGCCGGCGGCGCGATCATTGGGCCGCGTCGTCGTCGGAATCCTTGAGCTCGCTCAACAAGTCGCGAAGATCGAGCGGGCGTGAATACATGGCCAGTCCGCCGTCGGCATCATGCGGCCAGTTGTCGCGTGGGCGATCCCAATACAGCTCCACGCCGTTGCCATCGGGATCGCGCAAGTACAGTGCTTCGCTGACGCCATGGTCGACCGCTCCGTCGAGGGAAATCTCCGCCCGCTGCAGTCTTCGCAATGCGTCCGCGAGCGCTGCGCGCGTCGGATACAGGATCGCCGTGTGATACAGGCCGGTGGTGCCGGGCGCGGGCGGAGGCCCGCCGCGGCTTTCCCAGGTGTTCAGGCCGATGTGATGGTGGTACGCGCCGGCGGCAAGGAACGCCGCCTGCGATCCGAAGCGCTGGGTGACCTGAAATCCAAGCACATCGCGATAAAACCCCAGCGCACGCT
>CAZCGB010000102.1:0-8136 GCA_964498045.1 uncultured Isosphaeraceae bacterium | reverse complement strand
GCCGCCGCCGCCGCCGTATCCACCACCACCGCCGCCACCGCCACCGTAGCCGCCGCGGCCACCGCCACCGTCGCCGCCGCGATCGTCACGGCTGCGGTATCCACCACCTCCGCCGCCACCGCTTCCGCGATCGTCGCGACTGCGATAGCCGCCACCGCCACCCCCGCCGCCACCTTCTGGCCGATCTGAACGCGGCGCGTATGTGCCGGGCCCACCCTGTCCGCCGCCACCACCGCCGCCGCCCATTCCTCCACCCGGCCGCACGCCGTACATACCTGTGGCGCGAGCGCGGAAGGATGCTCGGCGTGAGCCGCGCTTTGGTGGGGCTTTGCCCTTCTTGCGGGCCTGATTGATGATGAGCATGCGGCCTTGCAGGCGCGATCCGCGCGCAGCCATGAGCGCGAGGCGGCCTTGCTGCGGGTCTTTGATCATGACGATCGCAAAGCCGCGAAGCTTGCCTTTCTCATCTGCGGGCAGTGCGATGTCTTCAATGGTCGCGTGACGCTCGAACAGCGCTCGAACGTCGTCAACAGTGGCGTCGTGGCCGAGATTGCCGACAAAGATCTTGAACATGTGAACTCCGATCCTCGGCGGGAGGATGCTGGGAGCAGCGGCGACATTCTGTCGCCGCACGCAGGTTGTGACCGCCCCGGTTCCGCCAAGTTCCGGTGCGATGCGGGATCATAACGCGCGCAAGGGGTTTCGTGCAATTCGTGCGGCAAGCCGATGATTCTCGTATTCAACAAAAGCGATGCCGGCAATCAGGCGCGAGATCACTTCAATTCGTTCAGGGAGATTTCCAGCCAATTCAGACACGCTTCAAGATACGCTGGATGCCCCTCGGACTTGATGAACCGTGGGGCGGTCGCCGCCAGCAATGCCCGGCGGATCATCGCGAGACGCGGGTATTCATCATGACATGAAAGGCCGGCTTTCTTGCGGGCGGCCGCCATTTCCTTCACCGGCTTGTGCGCCTTCAGGCGATCAGGTTTCGCCCACAGTTGACGTTCGAGATACACCGCGTCCTCGATCCAGTGGCCAACGTGCACTTCCGCCATGTCGATCAGGCACACCGGGCCATGATCGAGCGCGACGCGGCTCATGGCGTTGGCCAGGTGCAGGTCGCCGTGCAGCCAGTGCCGCGTGTCACGGGCCTCCCATTCGGCGACGACCTTGTCGAGGCGATGCCGCAAAGCCTTGAGCGTGTTGATCCACGCCTGCTGATGCGCAATGTGGTTGACCTTCACGTTCTGCGCCGCCTCGGAGATCAAGTCATGCCAGGCTTCCACGCGCGGTGGCTGGTCGATCTCAAACGTGTCAGCCAGGGCGTGAAAGCGCACCGCGGCATCGACCAAGCGCGTGATGTGGTCATCATGCCAATGCGCGCCGAGCGGTCCATGCGCGAAGCGTTCGACGATGATCCATGCAAGGTCGTACCCGCCAAGGGTCTCATCCGAGGCGAACAGCCGCGGCGCGACCGGTTCGGATTCCGACGAGGGCTGCTGCATGCGGCGCGTCCACAGAAGTTCCCGCTGCACCACGGGGAGCTTGATGACGACCTTCCGCGGCTGATCCTCGTCATCCAGCCGCCATGTGGAGGCGCCCGTCGCCGCGCCGCCGCGCTGCCAGTCGGTCTTGAACCAGGTGATCTCGCCCAGTCGGCCGTCGCAGGCGTTCACGAGCACCGGCGCAAGGCTCGACGCCAGCGTGCGCGAATCTGATCGTGAAGCGTTGTGCGATTCGTTCACGATTCAATCTCGCGGTGGATCGGGGGCGATCATGTGCAATCGAAGATAACGCGCTGCGGCATGATCGACAAGACGCGGCTTTCCTGCTGCGCAGCCGACTCGATTTCAATCCGCCGGCAACTATCATCGCCTGCATGCCCGCGCAGTATGACATGCTCGTGATTGATCTTGACGGCACGTTGCTGCGCAGCGACGGCGGCGTCTCGGCGCGGAATGCCCGAGCCATCGACGACGCCCGCGCCGCCGGCCTCGAGGTCATCATCGCCACCGGCCGCTCGCTCGCCGAATCGCGCGAGGCGCTGGCGGCGATCAATCACCGCGGCATGCTCATCGCCGCCGGCGGTTCGCTCTTGTGCGATGTCGCCAGCGGGCGCACGGTCGGCCGCCGCCCGATGCCCCTCGACGTCGTGCATGACGTCACGCGCTGGCTCATCGAGCATGAACATCCGGCGCTGATCCTGAAGGATTCGCACGCGGCCGGATACGACTACCTGATCGTCGGCGACGGCGAACTCGATCCCGCTTCCCGCTGGTGGTTCAAGCGCATGGGCACCACGACCAGGCACGTGGCCACACTGGATGAAGATCCTCATCCCGAAGACACCGTGCGGGCCGGCGCTGTGGCAAACGAAGCCCGATTGGCGCCGCTGGCCGTCCGCCTGCAGGCCGCGCTCGGCGATCGGTGCTTCATGCAGCACTGGTCGGCCGTGACCGAGACGCATGCGACAGGCGCGGCCACGCACCTGCTGGAGATCTTCGATTCCAACGTGAACAAATGGAGCATGCTGTGCGAGCACTGCCGGCCGCTGGGAGTGCCGAGCGAGCGCATCGCGGCGATCGGCGACGGCCTCAACGACGTCGAGCTCATCGCCAAAGCCGGGCTGGGGATCGCAATGGCCAACGCCAATCCGCAGGTGCGGAGCGCGGCGAAGCGATCGACCGCTCATCACGATGAAGACGGCGTAGCGAGCGCGATCGACCGCATTCTCAGCGGCGAGTGGTGACCGATCGCCGCGCGGGATGAAACGGTCACTTACAATCCGCCGACCTTGACGACGCTTCCATCGACATCGCCGCTGTCCGCGCTCGGCCGCAGTGAGGGTCACGCCTTGCTCTCGGCCCATGAGGCGATCATCAAGGGCGCGCTGGAGGCGGAGGCGCCGGTCAGCCTGATCGTCGGCCCGCGCAGCGGCGCGTTCGCCGATGTCTTTCGAATCGCCGCGAATCCCGCCGCGCAGGCCACGTTGCGCGAGCAAGGTGTGCGACTCGCCGCCGCGCCGGACGCCTCGCGCGCCATCATCCTGGCGCACCAGGCAGCGCAAAGCGGGCGCGGCGCCATCACGCTTGTGCCCAACGCTTTGCTGGACGACGCCATGGAGAACCTGGCGCTGTCCATCGCCGAGCCGGTTGTGCGCTGGGGGGGCATGTGCGTGGTTCTGGAAGACCATCCGCACGAGCATCCGGCGACATGCCCGCGCCGCGCCGCTTCGCGATTGAACTTGCCTGCGCTCGAAGCGGGCAGCGTGGCCAATCTGCGCGATGCGATCGATCACGCGCTGCTGCTGAGCCGGGCCGGGCGTTGCATCGTGGCGGTGATCGCCCATGCGAACGTCCTGTGGTCGGCGGACACGATCGACCTGCACCGCAATCGCGTCGGACGGATCGTGGAAGTGCTGCATGCAAGGCGACGCCGGCGCGTGCGACTGGGATTGACCGCCGAGGGCGGCGGCGTGCTTCGCGCCGCAAGGCGATTGGAACTCAATCGTTTCATCTCCATTCCCAGCCCCGGCGAACGCGTCTCGGTCGGCTTCATCACCATCGGCCCGGCTGACAGCGCGCTGATGCACCTGGTGAACGTGCTTGGCCTGCACGGCCGCGTGCCGGTGCTCAATCTGCACCTGGTTCACCCTGTCGATGACGCCGCGATCGGCCGAATGCTCGCGCGATGCGAGCGGGTGCTGGTGCTGGAGCCGCGGCCCGGGACATTGGAATCGGATGTGCTGCTCATCGCCGAACACATGCGCCGGCGCGGCGAGGAGCCGGCGAGCGTGTGGGGCCGCCAGGTTCCGCCCGGCGAAGACGGCCGGGACATCAGCATTGACGTGGACGACGATCTGCATCCATCGGTGCTTGCGCGGCACATCACGCATCTGCTGCACGCGATCCGGCCGTCGGTGCACGTGGCGTCGCAACTGATGCCCGAGCCGCCGGCGACGCCATCGGTGCCGCCGCGCGACGCGCATCTGGGCGAAGCCGCCGCCAATGTCGAAGTGCGGCGTCTGCTGCGCGATGTTGATCAATGGCTGCGCGATCGCGCCCCGATGGAGGAGCGCGGCATCGCGCCGACGTCGCTTGCGATTGATGGCACCGAACCCGCAGGCAGCGTGCCGCGCATCGTTGCGGTCGAGACGTGGAACCATCAGCGTTTCCTCCGGTACGGCGCGCAGGCGATCGTGCAGGCGGCGCGCGATGATCGGCCCTGGCTGATCATCGCCTGCGAATCCGCTGGCGAAGACCTTCGCGATCTCGAGCGATTCGCCCGCGGCGTGATTCCCGCTGATCGGGCCGACCGGGTGACGCTGGAGACAGGCAATCTCGCTGATCTCGTCGCGCTGCGCGATCTGCTGCGCGAGGCTTCTCTGCAGGATCGATTGACCATCATCATCGTGCGCGACGGTCCGCCTGCTCGCTACGACCTCGCGGCCATCGACGCCGCCGTGGCCGAAACCGACCGGCTGGGATTCGAGCCACGCCAGCGGCTGGTCGAGTCGGCAGATGAGATCTGCTCGCTTCGGCAGGGCTTTGTCGAGGAGGAGCATCTGCAACTGGCTCATGCAAGCTCCGGCCTGCGGACGGAAACGTCGATCGAGAAAGTGTCGAGCCGCGTCGCGGCGAAGTTCCGCATGCGCATGCGGCCGATGCTTGAGGAGGTGGAGGTGACGCGCGTGCGTCCGCCGCGGCCGCGCTGGCGCGACGCATCGGTCGGCAAGCTGCCGACGCCACAGCCTGTGCACGGGCAGCGCCCGCTGTGGCGGGTGCATCTGGCGGGCGGGCGGGGCGAACCGCCAGGCGCAGCGGCGCTCGTGCTGGGCGAAGCGGCGCGACTCATGGGCTACCACGTGCGCAGCGTGCACGATCCATCACCCATCGGCCCCGGCCGGCGCGCCTGGACGCAACTGCTCTTCACCCGCCCGCGCGCCGATGAATCGCCCCCCGAGGTGTCCGCGCTCGTGCCCTTCGGCGAAGCGGACCTGCTGCTGGGCCTGGATGCGCGCGAGACGCTGCGCGCCATCGCGCCGGAGCAGTTGCTGCGCGTCGCCGCGCCGGAGTTCACCAGCGCGGTCGTGAACATTGCGCCGTTCATCGATGACCACGACTTCGACGCGCCCAACCCCGCGCCCGAAGTCGTCGCCGGCGCCGTTGCAGCCGTCACCGGCGGAAGCGCGGGCGGCCACAACGCCGAGCGCCGTCTTCTTGCCGACTTCGCCGCCGCATGCCGCACATGGTTTCACACCGATCGCGTCACCGACATGGCCATTCTCGGCGCCGCGTATCAGCGCGGTTTTGTTCCGATCTCGGCCGAGGCCATCGATGGCGGGCTGGCCACGGTCGAATCCCAGGGCTTCGGCCGCTGTCGCGAGGCGTTTGAGCTCGGGCGCCGGCTCGCGCTCGACGCCACGCTCTTCACACAGCGCGATGATGATGAGCAGCTTCCCCTTGAGCGTGTCGCACGCCGGCTCGCGCTGTCGATGCGTCGTGGCGTCCCAGGTTCGGCCGCCCGCGCCAGGCAGCTCGCGGCGCTGCTGCAGACGAGTCTTGAGCAGATGCCCGGCCTCGCCGAGACCGATCCCGGCCGTCTGGCGCGGCGTGACTTCGTCATGGCGTGCCATCACTGCACCATCTGGGGCGGCCTGCAGTACGCCGAGACGTTCGCTGACCTCATCACCCGGCTGTATCAGATCGACCGGGGAGACACCGGGCGGGCCCTGACGCGCTCCGCGGTGCTTCCGCTGGCTGAGGCGATGCTCATCCGCGATCCGCTGTATGTCGCGGGGCTCGCGGCCAGCGCCGAGCATCGCCGCCGCATCCGTCAGCGGCTGCATGCCAAGCGGGCGCGGGGCGATGAGATTGAGCGTCGATATCTCACGCGCATCGACGTGCTGGCGTTCAATCACCGCGCGCGCATTGATCTGCGCACCAGCGATTGGCCGGCCCGGATCGTCTCGGCCATCCGCCGCGTCACGCCCACGCGCATCCGAGGCCTGAAACGCGAGCGGCTGTTGCGCGATTTCCTGCTCGACTTCATGCGCCGCGCAATCGTCGAGTCGCCGGCCGATTACGCGCGATGGAGCGACGCCATGCAGCGCCTGCACGATCAGGCGATGGAGGATCGGCTGCGCGGCATGGCGATGGCGGAAGTGCGGATGCTGGTGGGAACCGGCGACAGCGAGCCGGCATAGAGCGGCGTCGTTCAGTCAAGGTGCCGGCGGAATTGAGAGGGGGCGGGGGCGGACATCCAGGAACGGAGCCGCCGGATTTCGCTTCTGCGCGATCATGCCGTCCCGTCTCTGGGCTCCCGCCTGCGCGGGAGTAATGCGCGCGGCTCGATTCGACTGCGTTGAAACCGCCTTACGAATGTTCCGCCAGCGGCGGCAGGAGCGGCTGGGAACCTGTCCAGTCGAATCGCGGCTCGAGGCCGAAGGCTTTGCCGAACAGGCCGCACTTGCGGTTCGCGCCCCAGATGTCCACCGCCGGTTCCTGGGCTGCGTCGGCGATGAACCACGCCGTGTTCTTGCGAACCTCCACGCGCACGTTCCTCACCAGCTGCGCGTGCGCGCGGTCCAGGCCATCGACGATGCGCAGGATCGCCGCCAGACGCATGACCAGGTTCTGGTCGACGGGAGCGAGCTTGGCGAAGTTGGAATGCCTGTTCTTGGGTCCGCCGCGGCGGTGATAGCGCGCGACGTTGGCGATGACTTCGATCTCGCGGTGCGTGAAGCCCGGCAGATCGCTGTGTACGATCATGTGATACGAGTGCTTGTGATGCTTGGCGTAGTTGATGTAATACCCCACGTCGTGCAATACGCCGGCGGCTTCCAGCAACTCCCTTGCGCCGGACTTCACGCCGACCGAATCGGCTCCCAGATGCGCGGCGACCTGGTCAAACGCCTGCACGGCAAGCCGCGCGACATGGTCGCTGTGGGCCTGCTCGTAATTGCAGCGCCGGGCGAAGAGGCGCACAGCTTCCATGCGTTCCAGCGGCCGGCCCACGATCGCCCCGGATTGCGGGAAGATCTCCTGGATCATGGTCAGGATCAGGCCGTCGCGGATGCCGCGGTCGTGCACCCGCAGCGTATTGACTTTCAGACGCTGCATGACCGCGTCAATGATCGCGACGCCGGCAATGATGATTTCTGAGCGCTCCACGCTCAGGCCGGGGACGCGGGCCCGGGCTTTGGGCGACATCGATCGAAGCCAGTTGAGCAGGTGATTGACCACCGAGCGCTGCAATTCGTAGCCGCGCACGCTGCCGCCGCTTCCGACATCGCCTTCCACATTCGTGCCGTTGCGGTGCATGGCCAGCGCGGCGAGCGTGGTGAACGTTCCGCCGGTGCCGACAACCAGCTGCGGGGTGAACGGCGGCTTGCCCATGTGCTGCTTGATCACGCTCTTGAGGTGATCGCGCATGTCGTCAAAGGGCTTCTGCGAGCCGTCCTCGACGCCTTCGAACATCTCCGTCAAGCGCACCGCGCCCAGGGGCAGCGTGTACACCTCTTCGACGACCCCGCCCGAGGAGAGGACCACCTCGGTGCTGCCGCCGCCGATGTCCACCACCGCTGCGGCAACGCGGCGAAGATCGAACGCGTGCATGACGCTCAGGTGCGCGAGCCGGGCCTCCTCCTGGGCCGAGAT
The DNA here is from genome assembly GCA_964498045.1 of uncultured Isosphaeraceae bacterium. Lineage (GTDB taxonomy): Bacteria > Planctomycetota > Phycisphaerae > Phycisphaerales > SM1A02 > DATKJG01. The sequence goes on along the minus strand of CAZCGB010000102.1, from coordinate 475 downwards.
GACATCGAGATCGATGCCGGCCTTCTCCTTGACCATGCCCAGGAATTCATCTCGATTGGAGGCCTCGCGCACTGCGGCGGTGGCGACGGCCTTGAGCTTTTGCACGCCGTAGCCGCTGGCGATGTCCTTCATGCGCGCGATGGCCAGCGCGGCGGAGTCCATCGCCTTCATGCCCAGCCGACCTGTTCTGGCCAATCCGCGCCCGAGCCTGCCGACTTCCTTTTCATCATCGATGAGCCGATAGGTTCCGTCGTCCCGCGCTTCGGTGACGATGAGGCGGATGCTGTTGGAGCCGACGTCGATCGCCGCCAGCCGCACGGAGGCGGGAGCTGCGGACGATGACGACGGGGCCATGTCGCCGGCCCCGGCTGGGGACGATGACATGACCGCGCTCAACCTTCACCGCCCAACGTCGAATCATCGACGGATTCGGTGGCGGCCAGGCCGTTGCTGCTTGCGAGAACGACGACTTCCA
>CAZCGB010000101.1:0-8225 GCA_964498045.1 uncultured Isosphaeraceae bacterium | reverse complement strand
GGTCGAACCCGGCGGCGAAGTGGCAGTGATTGGACGGGTTGATCATCATGGCGCAACGACCCTGGACATCCGCCGCCCGTGGCTCATGCGTGCGTTCGCCTCGCCACAGCGGGCCAGTTACGCGGCGGTCGCCGCGGTGCTCGCGCTCATTGCTGGTGCGGTGCTCTTCGGGATCTACGGCAGGACCATCGATGATGTGCCTGTGCAGCGCAGCGTGGACGTCGTTGGAAACGTCGCTCAGTACATCGACAAGGAACACGGCGAGTGCACCACCAGCCTCGAGCACATTCAGCAGCAATCCACGTTTCATACGCTCAGCGACGCGGAAGTCGGGCTGACCGAAGCGCTTGGTGCGCCCGTTCAGGCATTTGACCTCTCCGCGCTGGGGTACGACTTTGTCGGGGCTGGTCAGTGCCAGGTGCCGCTGGACGAGCAGCCATCGGGCCACTTGATGTATCGGAAGACCGTCAATGGCAGGCCTGGACCGATGGTCAGCGTGTTCATTGCGCCGGTTCGCGGTTGCTGCAAGGGCATCTGCTCGGGCATGCAGCCGGGCGACTGGGCTGCGGCCAAGGCATCCTGCAAGCGTCGCGTGCTGTACTCCACCGATGGCAAGTTGGTGTACTTCCTTGTGTGCTGCGACGATCGCGATCTGCCCTCGGTCGGTCGCGCCATCACCTTGGCCCAGGCCAGCGGCGTCAGATAACCGCTTCGACCTTCATTGCGACATGCCGAGGAGGCTTCTGGACGATTTTGAACATCGCATCCAGAGTTGTTGGTATCTAGAATACGTTGTTGGCATTCGCAGGAGCGTGCGTCATGAAACGAAGACCTGTCCTGACAATCACGTCATTGCTGGCGATTTCGATGATCCTGTCCAGCAGTGGTTCGGCGTTCGCGCAGGACGCCCTCGGTGGCGGCGACGCGCTTGATCGCAATCCAGGCGTCGGAACCGGCGGGCGGAATTCAGGACGTCCTCCCAATCCATTCGCGGGGCGCAACGCGGTGGTCACCGGCGAAGTGGTGGGCGGCCGCGAATTCCGTGGACGGGTCGGCTATACCTCGCCAACAGCCTTTCGCGGCCCGACGGTGTCCAACCAACTCTACCGCTTTCAGGCAGACAGTGCGTTCTCAAGTCCAGCGATCTACAAGCTTGGCAACGCGTCGTATGACCAGCTGCGCTACGGCCAGGGTTTGAGCACGCTGGAGTACTCGCGCGATTTCGCCGGCGCCACACCCGGGCAGATCGACGCGATGCGGACACCCGCGTCGTTCGCACAGATCGCCGCCTCGCGGTTCCAGTACGACAACGAAGCGCTCACGACATCGACTTCATCGCGCCTCGAGACCGCTGTCCAGCCGACCATGTTGGGCACGACGGTGAACGCCAATGGCGACGCCCTCGCGATCGCCGCCTCCAGCGTCCGGGGCCTGACGCTTGATCAATACAACCAGCGCTGGGCGGAGCGTGGCCTCACCACGTATGACCAGGTACGTCTGCGCGAGGAGCTTGGGCAGACCTGGGAGCAGCGCAAGGCTGATGAGACGGTCAGCCCGGACGCCGCGGATCGCGTGAGTACGCAGGTACAGACGCGCTTTGAGGATCTTCAAGCTGATCCGCGCATTGAGACCAGCGGCAATGACGCCGCCACCGTTCAGTCAGGAACGAGCGCCGATTACGCCAAAGTGCTGCAGCGAATCGCTGATCGTTACGCTGCGTCAGGCGATCGTGAAGTCAAAGTCGACCCGACCATTCTCAAGCGGCTCGATCAGCAGTTTCAATCGCTCAGCAGTGAGTTGACCGGAACGCAGAAGGGATCGTCCGCTCCGCAGCAGTCGGCCACGCCCGGAGGGAATCAGCCGCTGCCGCCGCAGGGTGGGCAGCAGCCGAGTTCACAGGCGCCCCAATCGTCGAAGACGCCGGGTCGGCCGGACCTGCCGAATCCGCGCAATCCGAACGCGCCGAAGTCTGATGCCAACAAGCCCGCGGACGCCAGCAAGGCCGAGGGTGAGAATGAACTCAGCAAACCGGCCGACCTCGCGGCGCTCGCTCCGGCGCTGCGGCATGGTCAGAAAATCGAGAACCTGACCAGCGAACAACAAGGCCGTTTCAACGAGCTGATGTTGGCGGCACAGGAGCAGCTCAAGGCAGGCTCGTACATGCAGGCTGAGCAGCGCTTTCAGCGAGCCGTGCGCGTCGCGCCCGGGAATGCGCTTGCGCTGGCGGGAACCGCGAACGCGCAGATCGGGGCGGGGTTGTATCTCTCCGCCGGTTACACGATCCGCTCGCTGTTCACACAGCATCCGGAGATGATCGATACGACCTACGGCGATGGCCTGCTTCCCGCGCGCGATCGACTCGACGCGGCAATCGCTGCGATGCAGACGCGGCTCGATGGTCAGAAAGACCGTTCGGCCTACGCATTGCTTCTGGCGTATCTCGGTCGGCAGACCGGCGATCGCGAATTGATGAACAAGGGCCTGACGGTGATGGCGACAGAATCGGCGGAAGACCCGCTGCCCGGACTTTTGCGCATGGTCTGGCTGGAGGGCGGCGAAGTTCCGAAGCCCGACACTGCGACGCCCGAGAAGTAAGCGCAGAACCGCCTGAAATGCCGGTTTTCCAGCAGAAGTGGGGCTGTGAACCTCCCGGGTTCAGTCTCCCGCGCGCTTGGGTCGATAACAGGAATATGAGCGTGGTCGGATCATCGCTGGAAACCTCGGCCCTGCTTGCCGTCCAGGCGCAGCATGTGGCCAGCAAAGCGCGCGATCGCGAGAAGAATGAGAGCGCGAGCGGCCGGCGCTTCGAGGATCTGGTGGAGCTTCGCGTCGCCGGAGTCGAAACGGGAGACGGCGTGCGCGGCTTGCCTTCCAACGACTCCGAGCAGGGCGACCAGGAGCGCGACGGCCGCAAACAGCAGCAGGGCGGGTACGCCAAGGTCGTCGACGCTGACGGCGACGGCCGCACTCGGATCGACGTGACGGCCTGAGCGGCCGCGACATCGATCACTTTCAGAATCTTTTGAAAACTCATGGCAACGGTGCTATGCTCCCGCAGCGAGCATGGTCATGCGTCCATCGTCCCCGGCACACTCTTCTAAACCGGATTCCGTCACCGCGACCGCCGACGATCGGCTGCGGGCGGCACGGGAGCGCTTCGTCGCGCTGTGGGGCCAGATGGCCTCGAACTGGGGCATACCGCGCAGCATGGCGGAGGTGCACGCGCTGCTGCTGGTCGCCGGCTCGCCCATGAACACCGATGATCTCATGGAAATCCTCCACATCAGCCGCGGCTCGGCCTCGATGACGCTCAAGGCGCTGCAGGAATGGGGCGTGGTCAGCCGCGTGCACATCCGGGGCGACCGCAAGGAGTATTTCCACGCTGAGCAGGACATCTGGAAGCTGTTCCGCACGATTCTGCGCGAGCGCAAGAAGCGCGAGATTGATCCGCTTCTCGACGCCCTGCGCGAATGCCGGGAATTGACCGCGAAGCCGCCCGCAGGCTCGGCCAGGAAAATCGGCGCCGTGCGCGCGGTCGAAGAGCACAACAAGCGGCTGGACTCCATGCTGGAGTTCATCACCATGATTGACGCCATCAGCGAACGGCTGATCGCCAGCGGAAAGGGCCTGGAGCTGGCGGCGAAGATCATCGCCAAGGCCTCGTAAGGAATTCCGTCGGCCATCAGTTCTGCCCGGGCTCCATCGCATGACCCCAATGTCCATAGTCGCCAACCAATTGATGACGCGGCAAGCGGCCGACCACGACACGGCGCCAGAGATCGGCCGGCGATTCGTCGTGGCGTGGCCATGCACGCGACGTCTGGCTGGAGCTCAAGGAGGTCGATTGCTGGAGCGTGTGTGTTGCGTGGTTGCGGTGCAGCCGCTTGACCTGCAGCGAGCGACGATTGAATGCTGGCTCGAATCGGCCGGAGCCCGACTGCGCACGGTGCTGCATGCCTCGACCAGGGTCTGCGCAATCGATGAGCATGCGGGGTACACCCACCTGGACATGACTGCGGCTGACGGCACGCGCTTGCTGGCAATGACGGTCGACCGCTCAGGGCAACGCGTTGCGTATGTTCAGACGACGCTGCTGCACGATGCCGGACTGTTGGGCGGAACATATGACCGTCCAGTGTTGCGGGCGACTGCCGATGAGCGCGTTGCGCAGTCGGCGTAATCTGTTCCCAATCAACTCGGGTGGTCGGGACCGCGGCCGTGCGGCTGTCTAGTGGCGATGGGCGTAGGAGTCTGGCTTGACAGATTCCGTCACCGTCCATGTCATCGGCTGCACGCTGCAATCGATGTGCACGGCGAAGAAGCCGCCGCGATGCTCGCGCACCAGCGGCCACATGAACCTGGCGTCGGTTTCGGGGATCGCCAGTTCGTGCATTCGCGCCACATCCACCCATTCGAGCTTGCCTTCCTCGAAATCCATCTCGCGCACCTCCTCGCGCGCGATCGGGCGCAGCACTTCGAACAGGAAAATCAGCCAATGCGTCTGGCCTTCGTAGGCGCGCTCCGAGACGATGCCGGTCATACGCACTTGGTTGGTGCTCAGGCGCAAGCCGGCTTCCTCCCAGATCTCGCGCACCGCGCATTCGTGTGGCCCCTCGCCGATGGAGACTTCGAGCTTGCCCCCGATCGGCGAGTACATGCCCATGTTCGGCTGCTTGCGGCGATGCAGCATCAGCACGTGCCCATCGGCGTCGTACAGGTAGCACAGCACGGCGATCTTGTAGGGCAAGGTCATGCGCAGCGTGAGTCTAACGGATTGCCGGGCATCGGACGCCGGTCACACCGTCGCATGCCTGAGCAATCCGTTCGCCACCAGGAGTTTTTCAATCGCGTCGCGGCCGGCCCGGCCCGGCGGGCACATGGGCAGTCGCAATGCGCCGCTGTCGCGCGACAGCAGCTGCATTGCGGTCTTCACGGGAATCGGATTGGTGTCGATGGACAGCAGCCCGCGGCTGAGCGGCAGCAATTCAAAGTGCAGACGCCGCGCCTCGTCCCACCTGTTTGCATTGCATGCCGCACACATCGCGCTGATCTTCTTCGGCTCGATGTTGGTGACGACCGAGACCACGCCTGCGCCGCCGACTGAAGCGAACGGCATGGTGAGTGAATCGTCGCCCGAAAGGAGCGTGAGCTGCTCGCCTCGCCCGGTCCGGTTCATGATCTCGCTCGCCGAGTCGAGCGAGCCTGTCGCTTCCTTGATCGCCTGAATGTTGGGATGCTTCGCCAGTCGCTCGACAGTTTCGGGCGCGAGCGCGACGCCGGTGCGCCCGGGGATGTTGTACAAGCAGATCGGCAGATCGCACGCGTCAGCGACGGCCATGAAATGCCGGTACAGGCCCTCCTGCGATGGCTTGTTGTAGTAGGGGTTGACCTGCAGTGCGGCATCTGCCCCGGCTTTGTGCGCGAAGCGCTGCAGTTCGATCGCATGTTGCGTGCTGTTGGAGCCGCTTCCGGCGATGACCTTCAACCCCAGCCGCTTGCCGATCTCAATGGCGGACTCAACGACGCGATGATGCTCATCCTCGGAAAGCGTGGGCGATTCGCCCGTGGTGCCGCAGGGCACGATGCCGGTGACGCCGCCCTTCGATTGAAACTGAATTTGCTCGGCAAGCCGGTCGAAATCGATCGTCGCACCGTCGGTTGAGAATGGCGTGACGATCGCGGTGAACGCGCCGCGGAAGAATGAGGCTGGCTTGGACATGGGAGTGGAAAGGCGGACTGGAAACGTCAAAACGTCGAAACACCAAAACGAAGAAACGCCATATTGAGCGAACGAGGGAACAGTGATTGACTGAACGGGCCACTATATGCCGTGCGCGCTGTTGATCCGCCAATTGACGTCATCGGCCCGACTTTTTTCGTTTCGGCATTTCGGCGTTTTCGCGTTTCGGCGTTTCATTCGCCGCTTCACGCATGAGTCGTTTCATCTCCGCCACTGCCTCACGAATGCCTACAAAGACCGCTCGGCTGACGATGGCATGCCCGATGTGCAGCTCGCGCACCCCTTCGAGCGCGGCAACCGGCTGCACGTTGACGTAGTTCAGCGCGTGTCCGGCGTTGAAGCGCATGTTGTGCTGGCGGATGAGTTCGCCCGCCCTGCGGATCTTGTTCAGCTCGCGCAACACCTTCGGGCTTTGCGCATCGCGGCCGTCGATCCAAAACGCATGCGCGTACGGCCCGGTGTGAATCTCGCACACCTCGAAACCACAGGCGCAGGCCGAGGCGATCTGCGCTTCCTCGGCATCAATGAATGCGCTCACGATCAGACCCGAATCCTTCAACCTGCTGACGATCGACTTGATGCGGTTTTGTTGCGCGGCGACATCGAGCCCGCCTTCGGTTGTGACCTCCTGCCGGCCTTCGGGAACGAGCATCACGAGCTGCGGCTTGATGTCACAGGCGATCTTCGCCATTTCATTCGTGGCCGCCATCTCCAGATTGAGCTTGACGTGCGTGAGTTCGTGCAGGCGCCGCACGTCGGAGTCCTGGATATGCCGGCGATCCTCGCGTAAATGCACGGTGATGCCGTCAGCTCCGCCGAGATGCGCTTCGATTGCCGCCCATACTGGGTCGGGTTCGTATGTCCTGCGCGCCTGGCGGACGGTGGCGACGTGGTCGATGTTGACGCCGAGTTCGATCATGAGGAGATCATAGAAGATCGCGACGGGGCGTCGCGTAGGGCCCGCACCCGGTATACTGCGCTCACCGTGAGCACGGATTTCAACCGGCAACTCGCTCGACTGCGCGATGACATGCTTACCCAGGGTAACCGGGTGCTGGATATGGCCACGCGCGCGGTCGAGAGTTACTTCGATCGCGACATCGAAAAAGCGCGCGGCGTGGTCAGCGGCGACACCGTCATCGACAAGGTCGATGTCGAAATCGAGCGTGCTTCCATCAACCTGCTCACGCTCGGCGAAAAGGATGAGCACAACATCCGCGCGGTGCTCACCATCGTGAAGGTGAACAACGAACTGGAGCGCATCGCGGATCTCGCGGTCAACATCGCCGAAGTCTCGCTCGACTCCGGCCAGACCAATGAAGTCGTCCCCGCGACGTTTCGCGTCATGGCCAACAGCGTCATCGGCATGCTGCGCGACACGAACCAGTCGCTGGGCAGAGTCGATGCCCAACTCGCGGAACGCGTGCTGGCGTTCGATGACACCGTCGATCGCTTCAAGAACGAGATTTCGCTCGACGCGCAGCAGAAGGTCGCCTCGGCCAAGTTCGGTGTGAAGTTCGCCTTCCGACTGATGACGGTGGTGAAATCGCTTGAACGCATCGCCGACCACTGCACGAACATCTGCGAGCAGCTGATCTACCTGGAAACGGGGCGCATCGTGCGGCACATGCCCGAGGGCTGGAGCAAGCCGGTGATGCCGGAGGTGTGAGTCCGCGGCGAGCGCAGGCGAACCACAGAGGCACGGAGACACAGAGGGCGGAACTGGGGAGGCATAGATGAACAGCGATTGAACGGATGCAGGAACTTCCTTGGCGATGCGGCGCCCCGCGTGCGCCCGATCTGCATTCAGCTCTGTTCAATTTCTCACTCTCTCCGTGTCTCTGTGGTTTATGATCGTCACATGGCGAATATTCTCGTCGTCGGCCCGCATCCGGATGACCAGGAGCTGGGCATGGGCGGCTCCATCGCGAAACTGGCCTCGCAGGGCCACAACGTCCTGCTGCTGGACATGACCAATGGCGAGCCGACGCCGCATGGCTCGGTTGAAACGCGCGCCAAAGAAGCGGCGAAGGCGGCTTCGATCCTCGGCGTCAAACGCCGCTTGCTCGATATGTCGAATCGCATGCTGACGCATTCGATCGAAGCCCGGCACAAGGTCGCGGGGGTGATTCGCGAGCATCAGGCGTCGATCGTGTTCCTGCCGTATTTCGAGGATGCGCATCCCGATCACATCGCCACCACGCGCATCGTGGAGGATGCGCGCTTCGACGCCAAGCTGACCAAGATCGATCTGCCCGGCGAGCCCATCTATCCCAAGTGGCTGTTCTACTACTACTGCACGCACCTGCGCTGGGTGGCCGACCCGAACTTCCTCATGGACATCACAGGCTACGAGCAGCGCAAGCGCGATGCGATCGTCGCGTACCACAGCCAGTTCGTCGTGCCGGAGAAGAACCGCAAGGTGGTGGAGTGGCTCGACGCGGCGAACCTGTACTTCGGCAGCCGCATCGGCGCCGCCGCGGCG
>CAZCGB010000100.1:0-8255 GCA_964498045.1 uncultured Isosphaeraceae bacterium | reverse complement strand
GCCCTGCGGGACCAACGGATGCTGGGGAATGGGCGGCAGGGCCGAAGCGGCCGCGCCCGCATGGGCTTCGTCATCGCTGCGCTGCCGGTGCGCGCTGCGCCCGTGCATCCATTTTCGCTTGCGCGGAACCTCGGACATCGCCAACCCTTCCATTCGGGCGTCTGAAGCCGACGAACGGCTGCAGGCGCGTGCGGACTCAACCGCGGTCGAGCAGAGATGTTCCCCACATCACCGACCGGCGGGTGGTGACGCGGAGTGTAGCGGGTTTCCCGCGGCTGCGCGGCCGGCGACGCGGCGCTGCATCCACCCCAGCGCCACGCCTCCACCCAGCCAAGCCCCGGCGGCGATCATCCCGGCCAGGCTCACCGCAAAGGCCAGGTGATTGCACAGCCACGTCGTCCATGCTCCGGCGAGATCGCCCGAGCGGTACACGAACGTATCAATGAACGATTTGCTCTTGTACTTGGCGTCCGGGCCCAGCACCGTGTAGAGCACTTCGCGCGTCGGGCGATCGACCGCGTAGTGCATCGCGCGGCGGACGACCTGCACGGTCATCAGCACGCCGATGGTCTCCCACCGCCACAACGCCGAGAACCCCACAACCGTCAACACCGGGAGAAGAAGCAGGCCGATCATGATGCCGCGGCCGCGCGAGAAGGTCAGGATGCGGCCGGTCAGGAACATCTGCGTGAGGATCGTCAGGATGTTGACGCCCGTGTTGATGGTCGAATAGGTCTGCGTGCGCTGGGCTTCATCTGTCACGCTGGTCTTGATCACGCGCGCCTGCTCGAACTCCAGGAACGTGCTGCAGATGGTGAACAGCAGCATGTACAGCACCATCAGTTGCAGGTACGGCGATCTGGCGATCAGCACGAAGCCTTCCCACATGTTGCGGCTTGGCTCGCGCGAGGGAACACTTGCAGGAGTCGGCGACGTTGCCGGCGCGGCGGATGGTCTGGCGGACAGGCCATCCTGCCTGCAGAGCCCGCGCACGCATTGTGCGACCACTTCCAGCAGCACGACTGAGAACAGGATGAGGTTGATCGGCCCGATCACCGGAGCCCACCAGGCGGGAATGACGCCGCCGAGGATGGCTCCAAGCGTGCCGCCGATGCCGATCGCGCCGAAGAGCCGCTTTCCCTGATCCTGGGTGAAGACATCGGCCATGAATCCCCAGAACACCGACGTGCTCAAGAGGTTGTACACGCTGACCCAGACGAAGAACGCATATCCGATGGCGAGGTCCTTCGGCCCCGCGGCGCGCAGCGCGATCCAGAAGCCCAGGAGCACCAGCGCAATCACCCGGTACAGCCAAGGCACGAAACTCCGCCGCGGCAGGCGTGAGACGACCAGCGCGAAAATCGGCGAGATCACCAGCGTCGCCACAGTTGTCGCCGTCCACAACCACGGCAGCTTGTCGAGGTCGCCGCGGATGCCGATGGTGTCGCGCACCGGTCGCAGCAGGTAATAGCTGAAGAGCAGAAAGAAGAAGTAGCCGGCAGCCCAGAGAAACGCAGGCGCTTCGCCGGGCTGCAGCAGCACAAGGCGGCGCAGCCACGCGGGCAATTCCAGTGTCGCTCCCTGCGGCGGAATCGGCTGCGGAGTGATCGGCGGTGTGGCGTCGGACATCGGCGGACGCGAGGATACCGTGAATCATCACTTGGGATGCGGATTTCAGAACTGACGGCCCGGGCACTTCAGAGCCAGGGCTTTGCGGCGCAGGCGCTGCAACCGTTCACTCTGACGTCATGTATGAACCTCGCCTGCGGTCGTTTCAAACGCATGCCCGAGTTGTCTTCGATACATTGATGCGTCCGTCTCGTTCGCAGAATCAGGAGCTTCGCCGATGTCATCACGCCCAAGCCGATCCGATGTCCTCACCGCCTCCACTTCACGTCGCGGATTCCTGCAGTCATCGCTTGCCGCGGGCGCGGTGATCGCCGGCGGCGCGATTCCCACGCTGCTGGCGCGCGGCGCCTTCGCCCTGCAGGACGGCAAGCCCAAGCCTCTGAAGATCCTCGTGCTCGGCGGGAGCCAGTTCATTGGCCCCGCGCTGGTGGCCATCGCGCGCGAACGCGGCCACAGCATCACCGTGTTCAACCGCGGCATCACCGAGAAGAAAAAGGGCTCGCTCGGCGATGACGTCGAACGCATCGTCGGCGACCGCGATCCCGACAAGGGCGATGGCATCAAGAACCTCGCCGGCAAGACATGGGACGTCTGCATCGACGACAGCGGCTATTACCCGCGGCACGTCAAGGCCGTCGCCGAGCTGCTCGCGCCCAACATCAGGCAGTACATCTTCGTCTCATCCATTTCCGCCTACGCCGACAACAGCAAGGCGGGCCAGGATGAGTCGGCCGCTCTGGCGACGTTGAAGGATCCCACCGTCGAAACCATGGGGAACGGCGGCGAGTTCTACGGCGGATTGAAAGTCCTGTGCGAACAGGCGGCTGAAAAAGCCCTCCCAGGGCGCACGACGATCGTTCGGCCCGGATTCATCGTCGGTCCCGGCGATCCGACCGACCGCTTCACGTGGTGGCCATGGCGCGTGCAGCATTCCGGCCAGGATGGTTACGGCATGGAGATGCTTGCGCCGGGCACGCCCGACGATCCGATGCAGGTCATCGATGTGCGCGATCTCGCCGCGTTCCTCATTCACATCTCGGAGAACAACACAATCGGCGTGTTCAACGCCTGCGGCCCGGCCGACCGGCTCACCATGGGAAAGATGCTCGACGCCAGCAAAAGCGCGTGCGGAAAGATGGGCCCCGCAGGCGGCAACGGCGCGAAGACCGAATTGACCTGGGTGAGCGGGAAATTCATCGCCGCTTATCCCGAGCCGATCGACACCACGATCTGGATTCCGCCCGAAGGCGAGTCTCTGGGTTTCCATCAGTGGAGCAACGCCGCCGCGATCAAGGCGGGCATGACCTTCACGCCGATCGAGCAGACCATCATCGACACGCTGGAATGGTTCCCCAAGGAACTTGAACGCCGCGTGCGCGTCAGCGCGCAGATGGTCGAAGATGCGAAGGCCAAGGGGGAGCCTGCCCCCAACGTCGGCACGCCTGCGAAGATTCGCACGGGCATTTCACCTGAACTGGAAAACGCTGTCTTGGCGGCATGGCAGAAGAAGGAGAAGGGTGAAGGTTGAGCCAAGGCCTGCCGCAGGCCGCGGCCGAGAATGGCGCCCCTTCTCACCGATTCGGGTGATCGGGCTGGCCAGCAATGCGTGCGAGCATGCGTAAATGGCGGGTGATTCGCTATTTTTCTTGCCTTGACCCGGTTTCCGTGGCAAGAATGATGGCGGGTCCGCGCGTCGCGACGATGTCCTGCGGCGATGGACCCGCGCCCACTGGGAGAATGTATGCCGCGTCACACGATCGCACACTGCGCCTCTGTTTCCTTGGCCATCGCCTTGGCCACCCAATGCGATGCCGGCACGATTCTGCTGACGCCGATCAAGGACAACACGCTCATCCAATCCGCGACGGGCGATGTGAGCAACGCGCTGGGTTCGCTCTACTGCGGGCGCACGGGAACCACGGGCGGCAACAAGCAGCTCAGGCTCGTGCTCGCGTTCGACCTCACCGCGAACATTCCGCCGGGCTCGACCATCACCAATGTGCAGTTGCGATTGCAGCTTGAGCAAGGCAACGGCAGCGATGAGACGCACGACCTGCACCGCTTGATCCGCAACTGGGGAGAAGGCACATCAAACGGTTCAGGCGGAAGCGGCGCGCCGTCCACCACCGGCGACGCCACGTGGATCCACACGTTCTTCAACACCCAGACGTGGACCAATCCCGGCGGCGATTTCGTTGTCGGCGTCAGCGCTTCGCAGCTGGTCGGCATCACGCCCGGCGAATATGTCTGGAGCTCTCCGCAACTCATCGCCGACGTGCAGGCGTTCGTGAATCGCCCGGCGTGCAACTTCGGCTGGATCATGCAGGGCAACGAAGCGGTCTCGAACACCGCCAAGCGATTCGCCAGCCGCGAGAGCACCGATCCCGCCATGCGCCCGCAGTTGTTCATCAACTACTCGCTGCCCACGAACTTCTGCCCGGCCGACATCAATCGCAGCGGCGCGGTTGACGTCGCCGATCTGCTGACGGTGATCTCCAACTGGGGGCCGTGCCCCGCGTGCCCGGCCGCATGCAGCGCCGACATCATGCCCCTGGGAAACACCGATTCACAGGTGAACGTCAGCGATCTGCTCAAGGTCATCTCCAGCTGGGGATCGTGCGCGCCTTGATTGAGCAGGCGATCGGGCATTGACGACGCGGGGCGCGGTAGAGTGTGGCGATGAACGCTCGCCTTCATGCTGCTGCGCTTGGCGTCACCTGCATCCTGCTTTGTCGCTGCACGCCGTCATCGCATGAACGCGCAGCGGATGCCACCCCCACCATCGCGCCCTCTGCATCGCAAGCTGCGCCCGATTGGGCCGCCGCTGTCAACGCCGACGCCGCGCAGCCCCAGGCCATCTCACTTCTCGGCCAGCCGCTGTACCCGCCGCCGCTTCCGGCCGAAGTGCTTTCCCGGCGTCAGGAGCAGTTGTATCTGGCGCAGGCGGAATACGACCGCGACCTGCACGACGAGACCGCGATCATCTGGCTCGGACGACGTCAGGCGTATCTCGGCCAATACCGCGAGGCGATCGACACCTTCAGCAACGGCCTGGCGATCCTGCCCGAAAGCTACCGGCTGTTGCGGCATCGCGGACATCGCTTCATCACCGTGCGCGAGTTCGACAAGGCCATCGCTGATTTGACCCGGGCCGCGGAACTGGTGCAGGAATTGGATGATGAGGTTGAGCCGGATGGCCAACCCAACGCCCTCAACATTCCCACCAGCACCACCAACACCAACATCTACTACCACCTTGGGCTTGCCCACTACCTCAAGGGCGATTGGCGCGAGGCCGCGGCGGCGTATCAAACGTGCATCGATCTTGCCGCCAATGACGACATGCGCGTGGCGGCGACGTACTGGCTGTACCTTTCGCTCATGCGTGTCGGCGACACGGCCGGCGCGAAGCTGCTGTTGACGACGATCGATCCGGACATGGAGATCATCGAGAACACCTCGTATCTGCAACTGCTGCTGGTGTATCAAGGATCGCTCGACTCCCGCGCATTGCGGCCTTCCCCCGGCGCGGCCAATGACGCCACCATCGATATCGCCACGATCGGCTACGGCCTGGGCATGCGCGATGTGTTCGCAGGCCGATCGGCGGAAGCGGAACGTCAGTTCCGCGAGGTGCTGGCCGACAGCAATTGGGCGGCGTTCGGCCACATCGCCGCGGAAGCGGAGCTGGCGCGAAGCGCGCGGGCGTCATCGCCGACGGAACGATGAGCGAATCAGCGCGAAGCCCGGCTCGAGGACCTTCAGATCCTCGTCAGCCCACGATTCGGTGATCTCGATGAACGAGCCCGGCTTCACTTCGCAGACGAACATGCGGATGGTGCTCGGAGCGCCCTCGAATTCGCCGCGCAGCACGCGGCCAACGCCCTGCATGCCCGCCCATTCGGTCAGCGGCCCGTCGTCGCGCGCGTTGTCCAGCGCGCTGCGCATGCCGCCGGTCGTCCATGCCAGATGATCTTCGGGTTCGCCTTCGGCTTCGTAGGCCATAATGTGAAAAGCCGCGTTCTGCGGCGAGATGACATATACGTCGCCGGCCGGATCGAACATCGGATCAGTGCGGTCGATGTCCCAGTTCGAGGGGTAGCTGAAGGTGAACTTGGGCGAGCCGTGGGTCAGCGGAGCCTTGATCGCCGGCGGCGCGGCGGCCATCAGGAAACCCGCCACCGCCACAGCTGCAATCGCCGTGCCATAGAGCATTCCCGGCAAGGCGAGGAAGAGCAGGATCGCGCGCCACTTCGCTGCGCCGAACACCGTGCGCACGCCGACATAGCTGATCCAGATTGAAAGGAACAGCGTGGCGAGCACCAGCAGGTCGCCGAGATTGGGATCGGCATTGAACGCGAGGCTGGGCTTGCCGTACATGCCCGTCTGCACGCCGCGCCACAGCACCGCGGGCAGGGCGAACACCACTGACGAGGTGAGGTACACCCGCCGCACCATCGCCCAGTCGGGGCTGGGAACCGAACACCAGCGCAATCGCACGCGATACCACCAGCCGCCCAAAGCCGAGTAAAGCAAACCCGCGAGCATTCCGCCGATGGCGATGATTGCCCAGTGCGCGCCCCAATCGTCGGGAACCGTCGCCGCTCGTCCGCTGAACTGCGACATCGCCACGCGGCTGTCGATGCGGTCGATCACGCCCGCCATGCCGTACATCCACGCGAAGAACGCGGTGAGCAGCGGCGCGGATTCGACCACGAACTGCCGATAGAACCGCGAAGGCTTGACGAACAGGTACACCGGAGCCATGAACCACGCGGCCCGATCGCGTGGCGGCAGCGGCGCGTTGGCGCGGGCCTCGCGCACGTTCACGTGATGCCCGGTGCGTGTGTCGAAGCCGCAGGACATGCAGATCGTCGCGCCGGTGGCGATGGTCTTGCCGCACGCCGGGCAACTCGCCGATTGCTCACGCGGAACCATCACGCGCTGCGGCGAGCGCGCGGGCAGGGGTTCCAACGCGATGTCATCGCTCTTTGTCGGCGGAGCCACGCTGATTGGCGGCGGATGCGCCTTCGACAGCCGCTGCTGCTCCCTGGCCTGTTCGTAGCAGGTCTTGCAATACAAGCGTCCGCGCATGTCGCGCGTGCGCGGGCGATCAGAGCAGTCCTGGCCGCAGATGACGCAGATTTTTCCGGACTCAGCCATGGTGAAGGATTCTTCTCGTGCGCATCAGCCCCATTGCTCGACATCGCGTTTGACCGAAGCCCGCGAGAACCAGATCAGGACAAACACCGGCCAGATCGACACCCAGACGAGCGCTCCGACAAGTATCGCCGTCATGTTGCCTTTCAGCGAACCGAATGCCGCGGGCAGCCCGTTCGGATTGCCGGTGGGATTGGCGGGCATGGTCGCCAGCATCAACGAAATGCACGTGCAATACAAGACGAGCTTGACGACGGCCCAGCGCTTGATCTGGCTGACAGCCCCGGAATTGCGCCGCACGATGCCGATGCCCGAAGACAGCAGCCACAGCGCCAGCACGACGGGCACGATTCCGCCGGCGAGGCGCCCCGCCGAGTATGCCCCGCTGGAGTTGCCCGAAGACGATGCGAGGTTGCCGAGCAATGACAGCGCGGCGACGATTGCGCCGCCAGCGCCGAAGACGATCGACGTGATGCCCACCACCAGAGGCCACGCCGCGCCGGACGGGCCGACATGCTTCACCTGCGTCGATCCCACCGCCGCGCCGGTCTGCAGGTTGTGCCCGCACATCGTGCAGATGACGCTGCCGGCGGCGATCTGCGAACGGCACGACGGGCAGATCATCGGCGGGGCGGCGGCGACCGGCTCCAGATCCAGCAATTGCTCCAGCACGTTGGGCTCGCCCGCGTCGGCGACAGGCCGCTTTGGCTTGGCGGGCGTCTGGTGGACCTTCGGCAGCGGCGTCGATTCGCGTCTCTGCTGCTTGGCGCGAATCGCGTTTTCGTAGCAGGCGGTGCAGAAATACCGCCCGCGCGCATCCTTGGTGCGCGGCTTGTCCGAGACATCATCGTTGCAGACGGTGCAGAACTTCCCGTTCCTGCTTGCTGACCCGCTGGGCGTGGACATTGAACGTGGCCTCCCTGAAGTGCAGGCACAGCATATCGGATCGAAGCACTCCAACGGAAGGATGAATCCGCGGATTTACGTCGAATGCACCGCTGCTGGTCGAATCGCAGCACCTGGTGGAACACGCTTCTGCGACGCCATGCCCGGTTCGGTCTGCACCGCCACCATCTGCTGATACCGGCCTCCGCCGCCGGCTTCGCCGCTGCGATGCATCAGCTCCTCGTGTGTGCCCATCTCGACGATCCTGCCCTTCTCAATCACCACGATGCGGTCCGCATGCGCGATCGTGCTCAGTCGATGCGCAATCACAAAACTCGTGCGGCCGGCCATGAGCGTCCGCAGACTTTCCTGGATCATCCGCTCATTTTCGGTGTCGAGGTTGCTTGTGGCTTCGTCGAGGATGAGGATGCGCGGGTCCGCCAGCAGCGCGCGGGCGATGGCCAGCCGCTGCCGCTGCCCGCCGGAGAGTTTAACGCCGCGTTCGCCAATGACCGTGTCGTAGCCGTCAGCGAATTTGCGGATGAACTCGTCGGCGTTCGCCAACTTCGCGTAGTGCATGA
>CAZCGB010000099.1:0-8271 GCA_964498045.1 uncultured Isosphaeraceae bacterium | reverse complement strand
GATCTGCTGCATCGCGCCGGGAATGCGAGGCACTTCGAGCAATCCCAGCAGCAGCGTTCCGACGCCGAGCACGGCCGCCGTGACGGTCGCGGCGCGGATGAGGCTGTTGCGATGCCGCACTTCGGTCAGCTGGGCGGCAGTGGTGGCTGACCCGGCGAGCAGAAGGATGAAAAAGCCAATGGTCTGCTCAAGCGCCAGCGTGACAATGATGCACTGAATGCCCGCCAGAAGCAGCGCGAGCCGCTGGTCGTAAGCCACCAGCAAAAGAATGGTCGTGAACAGCGCTGGTCCGATCGCCGCGGGATACAGGAAGATCGGCGCGTTGACGGTGATGAGCACGCTGACCGCGACCATGCTCGCCATGAGCAGGCAGATTGCCCCCAATCGCAACGGATTGCGCACGATGCGCGGATACGCGATCGCCGCGAAACTGCCGACGAACACCGCGACGATGGCGATGAGGCCGCAGATGCCGGCCCATTGCTGCCAGCGTTCGGCCCGAGGGCCTTCTGTGCGATAGCGTTCAGCCTCTGTCAATACGTCGCCGTATTGTTCGGTGGTGAGTTTCTCGCCGCGTCGGTACAGCACCTCGCCCTTGATGTTGTGGATGACCTCGGGCGTCACGCGGGCGGCGGCATCGTCGGCCAACTGCTTGGTCTCGGCCTCGTCGAACGTGAACGTCGGCTGCGGATCAAACGTCAGGCGGCCGAGAACGACGCCCTGCAGTGCGGGTGGAAACCCGGCACGCGCGACCAGATCGACCAGCCGCGAATCCGCCGCGGCGGCGTTGTCGTTGCTGATTTCAACCGCCTGGCCGCCCTGTATGCGCTCGCGCGAACCATCGGGCATCAGCACCGACTTGTTCAGGGTCGTCGAAAACGTCTGATACTCCTGCGTGCGCAACAGCGGCGTGTGCACCATCTGATCGCGCACGAGGCGGGAAACCCACTGCGTCCACTCGCGCGAAGGCTCATCACCCGTCAGCATGCCCTGCATGGCCTTGAGCGAAGTGGAGTCAAGATTGAACTCTCTGCGCAAGTCGGCGCTGATGTCATCCAGCGAAGCCTTGCCTGCCACCGCCTTCGGCAAACCCAACAGTGCGGCTTCCAGTCGCTTGAGATACGAATCGTTCAACCGGTATACGCGCGGAGATGACTTTCGCGCTTCCTCACGGCGTTCAGCGGAAGATTCCTCATCAACCACGTCGTAACTCATTCGCTTGAGTTTCGTCGCAGTCATGATTTGGTTGTCGCGAACCTTGGGCTGCTCGCGGGCCCAGCCGACCAATGCGCTGGTGACGACGATGAACGCCAGCAGAACCAGCGCCGTATTCACGAATTCCGGCTTCTGAAGAAGGGCGCGCACGTCGAACGACGGGCGCGGAATCGCCTTGCGCAACTCCTCCCGGCGTCGTGTGCTTCTTGTCGTCCTTGTGGTGTTCGCCATCTGTTGAGAGTTCGGGGCAATTCGCGGCTTCGAGGCGGCGAATTGCCAGGAACGCATCCTGAGTCGCGGCAACGGAGCCGAAGATCACCAGGGCGGTCGGCAGACTTGGTTCCACATGGGCGGTCCTGCCAAGCAAAACGATATCGACACAAGCCATCTGATGAAAGAGCCGCCATGGGGCGATATGGGACATTCATCCGTATCAACGCCGACCCGTCTGAGCATGCATAACTCTATATTTGACAGTGCTTTGCATCAAGTATGCCGAATGAGGGCTGCTTGGCATGAAGCCGGATAGGATGCCGCACATGCTGTTCGCAAGGAGGCAATCGAGGTTGGCAGCGGGCTTCGCGATCTGCGTGGCGGTCACCGGGTGCGCCAAGGCTCCGCCTGCTGCCGAGGTCGCCCTGGTTCGCGATCCTGCTGAGCCGCCGTACCGGCGCACGCTGTCCACGCAGGATCGGAACCAGATCGAAGCCGCATTCGGTTCCCTGGCCGCCGACCACAACGCAGACCGCCGGCCCCAGCCCGCATCTGATTTGACTGATGGACAGCGGTGGAGCGATATGGAGGCCGCGGTGTTGTACGCGTGCGATGACACGGAGATGGCGGTCATTGCGCGAAAGCAGACCTTCGGGGGCGCAGACGGCAGGCAATCGGTCGGATGGGAGTTCACACTTCGCACCGCGGAAGACTGGCCCGGCATGCTCACGATTCATCGTTTGCCGATCGATCCGACCAATCCATCACCGCAAAGCGTATATGAAGCGGCAGCCGAGATCGGCCGATTCGGTGACCACACGCAACGTGTCGAAGCGCTGCTCGCCGCGATCGACCGTCAGTTGACGGCGTTCGGCCGCAAGAAGCGCTTGGAGGAGTGACGCCCCTGAGTCGCGCTGTGCGGAACCGGGATTTGCCCCTCGCCAAATCGCCCACGTCGCACGCGGAAGTTCCTGGCGCAGAAACTCCTGCCCGAGATCCGTTTTACGGGCAGGCGCCCCAACCGGAGATGACCGCCAGCAGATCACTGACACTCACGTTGCAATCGCCGCCCGGCCGCGGCGCGATGTCTGCGGCGCAGCTTGGCGGACATGGCGCGGCGCACGCGCCCCAGTTGGTGATCACCGCAAGAAGATCGCTCACATTTACCGTGCCGGAATGATCGATATCGGCAACGCATGGCGGTGGAGCCTGACGCTCGTACGCGCCGAAATCGACGATCGGAGCGACTCCCGAACCGGTGTCAGTCACGCTTGGATCATCGACAAACCGCGAGTGGCCCGCGAGATCGATGGTCGTTCCTGCGACGACTGCCGCGTTGTTGCCCGCGTCAATGCCAGGAGAACCTGCCGCCAGCCGTAAATCGCCACCGGCTTGATTTTCGAACAGCGGCGCGACGCTGATGTTGCCGGTGCCGGTGAATCCACCCTGCACATTGCAGTATGAGACGTTGAACGAGCCGCCACCAGGATTGAGTTGCTGGGCAGACGTCTGCGATCCGCCGGGTCCGGTGTTGCCATAGACGATCGAGTTGGTGATAGTGAGCGACGTGCCGGTGTTCTGCACGCCTGCAGCGACCACGCTGGCGTTGTTGCCGACGATGGTGCAAAGACGAACTGTGACATTGGAAGACGAGCCGATCCATAGTGCTCCGCCGCCGCCTGAGCCTGTCGCGGTGTTGCCTCGGAAGACGCAGTTGGTGAACACAGGCGCGCTGGAGCCAAACGCTTCAACCGCTCCCGCGCGGGCCGCGGAGTTGTTGATGAACTGGCAGCGCGTGAACTGGGTGTTGACGCTGGTTGATTGATCGAACGCGCCGCCGAACGAGCCGCCACGGTTGCCCAGGAATACGCAGTCGGTGAACGTCGGACTGGAGGCGTTGATGTATCCAGCCCCGCCGCCGAAGGTGCAGTTGTTGTATTCGAAGCGGCAGTTGCGGATGGTGGAGTTGCTGGAGGCGAGCATGAGAATGCCGCCGCCGCGGTCCTGGTTCGAGCCTGAGGTGTTGGCGTTGCCGGCGGTGACGGTGAAGCCGTCAAGCACGGCGGTAGAGTTCGTCGACGCCGCGTTGATGACATGGAACGAGTTGTCGCCGATGTTGACGAACGTGCCTGCCGCGCCGTCATCGCCGAGCAGGTCACCGGTCAACGTGGTGACGTTGGCGGTGATGTTGCGCTGCGCCAGGGTGGCTTCCCCGCCGATGAATCCGCCATAGATTTCCACCCCGTTCTTGAGCGTCAGCGCGATTGTGCGCGTGGTGGTAGTGGTGGGCTTGTAGGTCCCCGCGGCAACCCAGATCTGGTCGCCCGCGATTGCCGCCGTCAGCGCGCTGGCCAGTCCGCCCGCGCCCTGATAGGCGTTCGCCCACGAGGTGCCGTCGTTGAGTCCGCTGGCGAGCGCGGCGTTCACATACCTCGTCGCGGCTTGCGAAGGCACGGCGATGAAGCCTGCGGCGATGATGCCCGACGCGATGGCGATGATGTTTTGAAATCGAATGTGTGCGGATTCAGCGCGCATGATGACCTCGGAATGATCGTTCTCACCAGATTGACGGAGCAAGTGCCGCCCATCGTAGGCGATGAAGGCAGGCGAGCAAAGGGAAATCGCGGTTCATTCACCTGCCGCGAAACCGCAAGCGTGTTCGAACCTGCATTGCGATCAGCGGCTCATTTCAAGTTTGCGCGGGCGAGCAGAGCCGCGCCGAAGACGCCCGCATCGTCTTTGAGTTCCGTCATCAGAATCTCCGCATCTGCGCAGCGCCTGGGGAAGACGAACTTGCGGAAACTCCGGCGGATGCGCGTAAGGAACGGCATGCCTAGCGCCTCGGTGACGCCTCCGCCAAGAATGACCGTCTCCACCGCCAAAAGCGTGACATAGTTGGCGATGGCGATGCCAAGCAGGTCCGCCGCCTCGTCCACGACCTCAATGGCCAGCCGGTCCTTGGCGCGGTACGCCCGCGCCAACTGCTTGGAGCCGGTAACCTCCCCCGTGCCGTCGGTGAGCTCGACGAGCTTGGACTTCGGGAACTTCTTGATCCGCATCTTGATGGTCCGCGCCATTCCAGTGCGGCTGCAGAAGTCTTCGACGGTTCGCCTTCCCTCTTCCCCATTGGGAAAGAGCGAGCACCAGCCGGCCTCACCTGCGGTGAAGAATCCGCCATGGAAGAGTTCACCGTTGAGGACCAGTCCGCCGCCCACGCCTGTGCCGACCCAGATGCCCAGGACATCGCGGCCTCGCGGGGTTCGGGCGTTCGAGGCGGACCGTGCCGCGCCCAGGTGAAATTCGCCCCACACCGCGCCGTTGACGTCGTTGTCGACGACGACGGGCTTGCGGAGCCGTTTTTTGAGCACATCGCGCAGCGGATAGTCGTACCAGCGCAGGTTGGGCGCTTCGAGGATCACGCCGCGCGGAATGTCAATCGCGCCCGGAGCGGCGATGCCGACCGCCGCCACCTCGCGCAACGTCACGCCCGCGTCCTCACACGCCTCGCCGATCGCTGCGACGATGCGGCCGATCACCGCGTTCGCGCCGTCCCTGGCCTTGGTCTTTTTTCCGGCGCGGCCGCGCAGCCGATTGCGGGCGTCCACCACGCCCACCTGCATATTGGTGCCGCCGAGATCGATGCCGATGACGAGTGGGGATTGAGGCATGCGTGTGAAGTGCGTGAGATTGGGGTGATCAATGCTGTTGTGCGCCGGCTTCGAACAGGCGCGCGATGCGGAACATCGTCGCCTCGTCGAACGCCTGACATTGGATCTGAAGGCCGATGGGAAGTCCGCCGGTTTCCACGGGGCATGGGATCGACATGCCGCAGATTCCGGCGATGTTCGCGTTGACGGTATAGGCGTCGCAGAGGTACATGGAAAGAGGATCGGGTTTTGCGCCGATCTCGAAAGCCGGCGTGGGCGCGACGGGTCCGATGAGCGCGTGGCATTGCGAAAACGCTCGATCGTATTCGTCCTTGATGAGCCTCCGCGCCTGCGAGGCCCGCCTGTAGTAGGCGTCGCAATACCCCGCGCTCAAGGCGTACGTGCCCAGCATGATGCGACGCTGCACCTCTGGGCCGAAGCCTTCGGAGCGGCTGCGGGCGTACAGATCGAAGAGCGTCTCTCCTGCCTCGAGCGTGGCGCGATGCCCGAAGCGGATGCCGTCGTATCGCGCAAGGTTGCTCGACGCCTCCGCCGCGGCGATGAGGTAGTACGTCGCGATGCCATAGCGCGTCAGCGGCAGGTCAATGTCAATGATCGTCGCGCCCAGCGATTCATACTTCAAGATGGCCTCGCGAATCGACGCGTTCACGCGCGGGTCGTTGCCTTCATCCAGGAACTGCTGCGGCACACCCAGTCGAAGGTCATCAATGGGCTGATCGAGCGTGGCGAGGTAGTCGGGCACATGCTCGCCGCTAGACGTGGCGTCGTGCCGATCGACGCCTGCCATCACGTTGAGCATGAGCGCGGCGTCGCTCACGGTGCGCGACATCGGGCCGATCTGATCGAGGCTGGACCCGTACGCGACAAGGCCGTAGCGGCTCACGCGGCCATATGAAGGCTTGACGCCTACCACACCGCAGAACGACGCGGGCTGGCGCACGGACCCGCCTGTGTCGGAACCGAGCGCGACGGGGCAGAGATCGGCGGCGACGGCGGCCGCGCTCCCGCCCGACGAGCCGCCCGGCACTCGCGCATGGTCGTGCGGGTTGCGCACTACGCCGAACGCGCAGTGCTCTGATGATGATCCCATTGCGAACTCATCGCAGTTGGCCTTGCCGACCACGATCGCGCCGGCGTTGGTCAGCCGCTGCACAGCCGTCGCGGCGAAAGGGCTGCGGTAATCGGCCAGCATGCGTGACCCGCAACTGGTGCGGCCACATTCGGTGGCGATGTTGTCCTTGACCGCGACGGGGACGCCCGCGAGAGGTCCGACATCCTCGCCGGCGGCGATCCGGGCATCCAGCCGACCTGCGGCCTCTAGCGCGTGTTCTTCACACGTCTCTCGAAGGGCGTTGATCGGCCCGTTCGACTTCGCGATGCGATCGAGCGTGGCGACGACGACCTCGCGCGCGCTGATGCGTCTGCCGCGGACCAGATGCGCGATCTCCTGCGCCGACTCGGCTCCTGAAAGCGGCTCCGGCACGTCAGCCGCCCTCCGATGAATACGCGTCGGCGATCACCTTTGGCACCGCGACGAACGGGCCTTCCATCAATGGCGCGTTGCGGCGCAACGCGTCGAGGGCCAACTGCGGCCGTGGCTCATCGTGATCCAGTCGATTGCCCGACATCGGTCCCGGCGTGGGATTGGTCAGCGGCTCGACTCCATCAACGTCCAGTTTTTCCAGCAGCGCGACGTAGCCGAGGATCGACGCGAGCGATGCACGGTAAGAATCGATTTCCGCCTCGCTCGGGCGCAACCGTGCGAGCCGCGCGACGTGGCGGACATCCTCAAGCGTCAGAGGCGGTGAATCGGGCATGACGGCTCAAGGCTACCACCATTCGCAAGGGCCGACATCGTCTGTCGGCCGCGTCGTGAGCGAAGATCGTTCCGAATCACACCGGTTTCATCGATACAATGCAAACGCCCATGCAAGACTCGCCCACCGCGACGCAAATCCTCCAGCAACTCGCCGATGGCGACAGCGATGCGGCCGGGCGCCTGTTGCCGCTGGTGTACGAGGAACTCCGTGCCCGCGCCGCGGCGCATTTCCGCCATCAGCCTGCTGACCACACCCTTCAGCCCACCGCATTGGTGCATGAGGCGTATCTGAAGATGATCGATCAGACCGCGCCCCAGTGGAAGGATCGGGCTCACTTCCTCGCGGTGGCGGCGACGGCCATGCGGCAGATCCTGATCGACCATGCCCGGGCTTCCAAAGCTGACAAGCGCGGCGGGAACTGGCAGCGGGTGGCGATTGACGGCGAAGCGGCCCCGGCGGATATGAGCGAACTGGATGTCCTGGCCCTGGATGACGCCCTCCAGCAACTGGCGAAAGTCGATTCCCGGCAGGCCCGCATCACGGAATTGCGCTTCTATGGCGGGCTTTCCGTTGATGAGGTGGCGGAGTCGCTGGGCGTTTCGCCGCGCACGGTGGACATCGACTGGAAAATGGCGAAGGCCTGGCTGTCCAGGGCCTTGAGTGAGGACTGAATGAGGATTGAGCCCGGCTCGCGCTCGGTGAAATCGCAGGCGTCATGGAAACCAACCGCTACCAGCGCGTGAAGGACGTGTTCGCAGCGGTGGTAGATGCGCCCGCAGACGAGCGAGCCGCGCTCCTCACCGAGCGATGCGTGGGCGATGACGGCCTGCGGCTGGAGGTCGAGTCGCTGCTTCGGCACGCCGAGGCCCCGGTGGTGAACATCGACAAGGCCGCAATGCAGGCCCAGGTCGCGCTGTCGTCGATCGCGGCGCGTTCGCGCCGCGGCGGCTCGCATGCGGCGCGGAGCCAGCCAGGAGATCGCATCGGCGGGTATCGAATCTTGAGCGTGCTGGGTGAAGGTGGAATGGGCATCGTCTACCTCGCCGAGCAGGACCGGCCGCGGCGTACAGTCGCGCTCAAAGTCATCAAGCCCGGTTATGTCTCCGCGGGAATGTTGCG
This sequence comes from uncultured Isosphaeraceae bacterium, assembly GCA_964498045.1. Classification (GTDB taxonomy): domain Bacteria; phylum Planctomycetota; class Phycisphaerae; order Phycisphaerales; family SM1A02; genus DATKJG01. The sequence goes on along the minus strand of CAZCGB010000099.1, from coordinate 236 downwards.
GCGTTTCGAACATGAAATCGAGCTGCTCGGGCGCCTGGAACATCCCGGCATCGCGCGTGTCTACGACGCCGGCACGTTCGAAACGGACGAGGGCCCCGAGCCCTACTTCGCCATGGAGCTGGTCGAAGGCCTGCCGCTCACCGAGTACGCGGAGCGCGCCGGGCTGTCCACGCGGCAGCGCCTGACGCTGCTGGCCGGGGTCGCCGTCGCCGTGCAGCATGCGCACGAGCGTTCCG
>CAZCGB010000098.1:0-8318 GCA_964498045.1 uncultured Isosphaeraceae bacterium | reverse complement strand
CTTGGCGGCGATGCGCAGCACCGCCCGCTCGCATGCTTCGACAATGCCTTCCCGCAAGAGCAGATCACGGGGGGGATATCCGATGAGGGCCAATTCATTTGTGACCAGCACCTGGGCGCCATCGCTGCGGGCCTGCTCAATTGCCTTCTCAACCATCGCAAGGTTGCCCGTTATGTCGCCCACGATGGGATTTAATTGGGCGATGGTGATGCGCATGGACGTGGGCGGCTCTCGCCGGTTCTTGGAAAGATTGTAGGAAACTCACGAAGGCGATGTCTGCCGCGGCGTCGTCGCAATCTCTGCGCTCGAATCCGGCTCTGATGCTTCGCGCGGATGATCCTCAGGCAGGCTCGCACGGCTGTGGTCGCTGAGATACTGTTGTTGCCGCGCGTACCACTGGCTCCATTCATCCGCCAGGCGCCTCAGCCGCTTGACTTCATCAGTGAGTTGATGCCGCGTCATCTGCTCGGGATCGACCCGAGCCACGCGCGGTTTGATGCCCAATCGTTCAAACATGCGGTTGGTGGCTTCCAATCCGATGAAGAGCGTGAAGACGTACCTGGCGAACTTGAACCCGACGCCGCGCAGCGTGAAGACGCGCGTTGTCCGCGCCACGCTTGCCATGCGCAGCGGCCGCAGGATGGGGATGACGATGATGATCAGGTCCAGCCAGTTGCGGCGAAGGTATTCCAGACGGCTTTCAGCGATGGCGATCTTGATCACGAACTCAAGCGTGAACGCAATCCAGATGATGGTCAGGCCGCTGATGACCAGCCACCACAGCCAGCCGCCCGTCGCGCCGCTTTCGGAGACCTCGCGGATGTAGACGTAGTCCAGCACCAGGAGCGGCAGCACCAGCAGCGCGAGGAGAATCATCGGCTTGTGGAAGCGGCGATCGACCCTCTTGCGCAGGTCGTCATCAGCAATTACAACACCCAACCATTTCACCGGAACATATCGGCAGCCCGGCGGCGCGGGCGGCAACGCCTGATTCAGCGGCACGATGGCGCGCTCAATGCTGCGGGGAGCCCAGATGGGAACTTCCTCATGCCGGGGCGAATTTGGAGTCGGAACGTCGGACATCTGCGGTAATCAGACCATTGTCCTCAAACCACGGTGGGATGCGTCAACCAGCGACGAAGAAAATCGCGCTGGCGATCCTTTGCATCACTTGCCATCTTGCCGAATCCTTGATGCTCATTCGGAGCGCCGGTTCGGTCATACGTGATGAATTCGATGAGGTCCGGGTCGATGTACCGATCTCGCACGGCATGGATGAATGCTTCCTGTCCGGCGAACGGAACCCATTCGTCATGCCTGGCGTGAATGGCCTGCAATGGGATTTCGCGCCATCCGCCGTGGTCATCCAAGTGCTCAATGGGGTTCAACGCCGCCATCTCCGCGTCAGTCACGTTCCGGAACATCTCGCGCTCGGCTTGGTGATTCCAGCTGCCGGTCGTCGCTTCCACGCTCGCGCAACAGAACGCATGCGGTCGGCACAATCGCGCCAGCGCAGCCATGCCTCCGGCTGACATCCCGCCGATGGCGATCCGTGTCATGTCGAACACGTTCATCGCGCCCAGCGATTCCACAATTCCGTCGATCTCCTCAATCATCTGCCGCACGACATCGAATGCGCGATCAGCCTGCTGCAAAATCGGATTCATTCGCTCGCCGTGGCCTGGCAGATCGACAGCGCAGGCGGCGATGCCGGCGCGCATCCATCGCAGATAGCGTCCCGGGTCGAGCTCCTTGTTCACGGTTCGGCCATGCATCCACAGCATGACCGGCGCGGGCCTGCCGCCCGCCCAGTTCGGATGCGCGAGCAATGCGGGTATCGAGGAGGAACCCAGAAGCTGCCAGCGTGCGTTGGCCCGCAGCGCGGAGGGCATCTGGGCGAAGCGTTCGATCATGCGGCCAGAGTCAAAGAGCGCGTGCGGCAAAAGTCAAACCATCGTCGTCCGCATATGGTTACCCGCCATGCTCAAGATCATCGGCGGTGAACATCGCTCACGAATCCTGCTTTCGCCCGAGGACGATCGCACCTCGCGGCCGTACACCGGCCGCGTGAAGGAGACGGTGTTCAACCTCCTTCGCGGATGGTTCGAGAATGCGCGCGTCCTCGACCTGTTCGCGGGCGTCGGCACGATGGGGCTGGAGGCGATCAGCCGTGGCGCGGCCGCAGTAGTGATGGTCGAGCGGGATCGGGAGATCTACGACCTGCTCAAGCGAAACATCCAGGCGCTTGATTGTGAGGATCGCGCGACGCCCATTCTGGGCGACGCGCTCTCGCCGGCGACGTTGTTTCGCGCGCCTCGTCCGGTCGACGTGACGTTCATCGACCCGCCGTACGACATGATGCAGGATGAGCGGATGCGCAGAAAGGTTCTGGAGCACATCGCGCGCGTGCGCGGCTTGATGGGCGAAAAGGGTTTTGTGGTCCTGCGTTCGCCCATCTCCGCGACGGAGGCGGATTTTGCGATCGAGGGCTTCGACGGCCCGGAGGCGCATGATTACGGCCCGGAAATGCACGTGCTGCTGTACGCGCCGAAAAAGCTGGCGACCTCGGATTCGGGAACGACAGATCGACCGGGGTGATCGCCGATGAAGGCATCTGGTCCATCTGACGAGATTAATGAAAGTCAGTCTCGCGCCGTCCTCGTCCTCGCCTTCTTGAATTCGTGGTGACTTGCTGTCGTGGAACGAATCGAAGAACCCGATCACGGCCGACCGAACCTCGACGACCTGCGTGAGGCCGCTGTGAGCGTGGTGCGCACACTCGTGGAAGCTGGTCACGTCGCGTACTTCGCGGGCGGCTGCGTGCGAGATCGGCTGCTGGGAATCGCCCCGGCCGACTACGACGTGGCGACCAGCGCCAGGCCCGACGATGTCAGGACGGTCTTCCGGCGAGTGCGCGAAGTCGGCCAGGCGTTTGGCGTCATGCTGGTGCGCAGCCGCGGTCACGAGATACAAGTGGCGACGTTTCGGACCGATGGCGTCTACTCGGACGGCAGGCATCCCGATTCGATCACGTTCACCGACGCCCAACACGACGCCAGCCGGCGCGATTTCACCATCAACGGCCTGTTTGAAGATCCGCTGAACGACAACATCATCGACTTCGTCGGCGGCCGTGCGGACCTTGAGAAGCGCGTCCTGCGCGCGATCGGCGATCCGGAGGCGCGATTGCGTGAAGACCGTCTTCGCATGCTGCGAGCTGTGCGGTTCGCGTCAAAGTTCAGCCTGGCCATTGAGCCGGAGACTGCAGAAGCGATTCGCATGGGCGCGGGCGAGCTTAAAGGCGTCAGTCGCGAACGTATCGGTCAGGAATTGCGTCGCATGCTCAGTGATGCCAATCGCGCGGTGGCGGCATGGGAGCTGCAGTACCTGGCGTTGGATGTGCCGGTGCTGCATGAACAGAGTCGGCTGAGCGCTCCCACCCGGGTAGGCAGGCTTCCCGACGAGGTGACGTATCCGGTGGCCTTGGCGGCGTGGCTGCTTGATCGCCACGAATTCAGCGCGCTGGAATCGCACCGCGGACCGGCAGACCTGCAGGAGGTTGCCCAACGATGGAGCGATCGGCTGCTTCTTTCAAACGATGAGAGCGAGGCGTTTCGAACCGCCCTCGAGGTGTATCGAACGCTGGGCGGTGAATGGGGTCACATGGGCGTTGCCCTGCAGAAGCGATTGGCGTCTTCATCAGGATTTGAGGGCGGGCTCACGCTGCTCCAGGCAACTGACCGACAGGCGTTTGTCGATGTCCGCCGGCGGGTGCTGCACCTGGCGGAGACAGGGTTGGCACCGGACTCGCTTATCGATGGGAACGACCTGATCAGCCTTGGTCTGCGGCCTGGGCCAGCCTTCAGCAGGGTCTTGAACGGCGTCTACGACGCCCAATTGGAAGGTCTGCTCGTCACCCGCGAGGAAGCACTGCAATTGGCACGGGTGATTGCCTCAACGCAGATCACCGATTCAGGCGAAGACGAGGCCTGAGGAATTGGCGAAAGATTGGGCTATCCGAGAACATGAACTTTCTTGCGGCAGAAGCGTCGAATATAGTTGTCGGTAGGATCATTTGATCTGGTTTTTGATGCCCGAGGCCGCCAACGCTGCTCTGTTCGGGGTCGAAGACCGCTCAATCCCCCCCACTGCGAACCGGCCAGCTCTGGCTCCCCCTTTCGAGAGGCTCCGCATGAAGAATCAAGTCGTGACCGCTGCCGCCCTTGGTGCATTGTCGTTGGCCTTGCTGCCGACCGCGTTTGGCCAGCAGACTCCGCCCGCCAATCCCCCCGCCAACAACCCCGCCGCCCCCGCTGCCGGCGACGCCAAGGCCGCTGCGCCGACCACTGAAGACATCGTGTACATGCGCGATGGCCGCGTGCTGCATGGCCAGATCATCGTCGAGACCAGCAAGGCCATCACGTTTGAATACCACGACAAGAATCTGAACAGCAAGACGCGCTTGAATCTCAAGCCCGATGAAATCGCTGAAGTCATGCGCGACCAGCCGCTGGCTGGAGCCGCCCCGGCGGATGCGCCCGAATCAGATGCGGCGGCGGCGCCGGCCATGACGCTCGCCCCCGCAGCTGACAAGAAAGTTGACTGGAAGCCCTCGTATGGCGCCTCGCGCTTTCAAAGCAACGACCAAAGCGTGAAGTCGTTGTACATCGTCCCCATGGGCGGCCAGTTCGGCACAGATGTCCGGGCCGAGGTGTACAAGCCCGTGCTGGATGACATTCGCAAGAACAAGCCGTCGGTGGTGGTGCTCACAATCGACAGCGCTGACTCGTTTCCTCCGGAATTGATGTTCCCCACGAGCTACGACATTCCGAAGACCGATCCGGCGCTCGAGCGCGGCATGCTCGATTTTGAGAATTACCGTGAACTCGTGCACATGTTCCGCGATGAGCTCGCCGAGTATCCGCAGATCGTCTGGATCCGCAACTCCGATGGCATCAGCGCCACGATCGCCATGGCGTGGAATCAGATGTACATGACGCCCAAGGCTCGCTTCGGCGGCATGATCACCGTGCTTGAGCAGAGTCACGCCGGTCAGTGGGCTGACAAGGACGTTCGCGCGAAGATGATGGCCGCGTGGCTTGGCATCGCGAAGTCGTTCCTTGAAAAGGGCGGCTACTCCCTCGCGCTCGCCGACGCCATGCTCAATCCTGAGAAGACGCTGAGCGGCTCTTGGAAGGGACGCGAGGTGGAATGGCGCCTGGATTCGAGCGGCGAATACCTGGTGGACGACAGCGAGAAGCGCACCGTGAACTTCGTCGCCAAGACGGCGGAAGACCTCTGCATCAGCAAGGGCACCGCTGAGGACCTTGACGACCTGGCGCTGCTGCTGGGGTTCCGTGAGTATCGAGTCATTGACGGCCGGCAGAATGATCTCACGGTCGGATACATCGAAGACTGGCGTCGCTCGTTCGCCAAGTGCCGCAAGAACCTGATGGACTATGAGAAGTTCCTCTCCTGGGCCAGCGGCGAAGACGCCATCAAGTACACCGGTCGCGCCAAGAGCTGCCTTGAAGACGTGCTTTCAGCCATGGATCAGTACAAGGCTGTGGAGGTTCGACTTGGGACCGACTTCGGCCTGGACCGCACCACGCTGGTCACCTATATCGAGCAATTGAAGGAACAGCTCCGCGCCATGCAGAAGCAGGGACGCGGAGCGGGCGGCGGCGGACGTGCGGGCGGTGGCGGCGGCCGCGCTGGCGGCGGCGGTGGCGGGCCCGGCCGCGAAGGTCCATGACACGCGTGTGCATCGCTCAATCTTTCATTCACCAATTCCTCTCGCTCGCATCCTGAGAAACGACATGTCTCGAATGACTCGAATCATCCCGCTCGCGCTTTCGCTGCTTCTGACCGCCGGCGTCGGGGCGGCTCAAGTCGACATCAAACTCAAGGACGGCTCGCACTGGCGTGGCGAAAGCAACGACACGGTTTCCGTGCAGTTCCTGATGCAAGGCGTGCCCGTGAACATGGATGGCCGTCTGACCAAGGTCGACAACCTCTACATCGTTGTCGAGGGCACTTTTGCCGGTCAGGCCGCCAAGAAGACCATCTTCAAGAGCGACATCGTCAAGATGAAGACCACCGGCACCAGCGCGACGCCCGAGGATGGCGCAAATGCAGCCGGCACCGGCGATGGAACTCAACCCGCGGCGGGCGGTTCTTCGTCGAACGAGCCGATGTCGAATAACCCGAATGAATTGGGCGTCTTCGTGCTGCCGCTCAAGGGCATGGTTGGCGAGGGCTTCCGCAGTGACGAGATGATCAAACTTGCCGAGCACTGCGACAAGTACGGCCCGGGGCAGATCATCATCCTCGAGATCGAATCAGGCGGCGGTCTCGCCATCGAGATGGAGAAGATCCACTTCACCATCCAGGAGATTCGCAAGCGCCACCGCGTCATTGCCTGGATCAAGGAGGCCATCTCCGCTGCCGCTGCGACTGCAAGCAACTGCGATGAAATCTATTTCTACACCACGGGCACGATGGGCGCGATGACGATGTTCGCCGGCGGCGTTTCCGCGCAGGGCGAAGAGCTGCAGAAGTGGCTTGCCTCGGCCGGGCGCATGTTCGAATCAGGTGGTCGCAGCCCGTACATCGCCGAGGCCATGATTGATGACGAGAAGCTGCTCTCCTACGACAAGGACCCGATCACCGGAGAAGTCACCTGGCACAACGACCTGTCGGGCAAGGTCATCATGTCCGACGCCAAGACCAATCTGGTGTTCACCTCCACCACCGCCACCGAATCCAAGTTCGCAGATGGCGTCGCCGACACCGGCCCGCAGCTCGCGGTGCTTCTCAATCTTCCCAGGTGGAATGAGAAGGACGACTACGGCCGCAAGATCTCCAAGGAATGGCTCGACACGGTCGACAAGGCCAAGAAGGAAATCCCGCTGCTGTTCGCCCGCTATTCGTACAAGGGCGCGGCCGACGGCGGCAAGGCCCAGCTTGGCCAGCAGATTCAAATCGTCAAGGAGCTGCTCCGCTGGTGGGATCGCGCGCCGAACGTGTGCTTCCTCAGCAACGTCCCGCCCAAGGAGACGCTCAATCGACAGCTCGAAGAGATGAAGCGGGCGATGTCCAAGATGAACTGATCATGAAGTTTCGTCGGGTGCGACTCCCAACTCCCGAGAGCGCGTTTTCCGGGGTCCATTCGATTCAGACACACACAGCCCGGCTTCGGCCGGGCTGTGTTGTCATCTGTTCCTCGCGTGTCGTGGAATGAGCCGATGCGGACATGCACGGGGCGCGGTTTTCCCCCATAATGAATGCGTTGGAACACCTTTCGGGAGGTTCTGCCATGCTCAACATGCTCTTCTCAGATCATGCTGCCTGGTTCGGAGTGCCAGCCGTCATCGGCACGGTGTTCTTCGCGCTCCGATTGGTACTCATGCTTGTCGGCGCGGATTTCGCCCATCACGACATTGATGCAGGCGGCGGCGCCGCTGACGTGCACCATGGCGATCCGGGCGAGGCGTTCAAAGTGCTCTCGATACAGAGCATTGCCGCATTTGTCATGGGTTTCGGCTGGGGCGGCCTGGCTGGTTTCCGTGGCTCAGATTGGTCCTGGCCCGCTTCCACGCTCTTTGCCACCGGATGCGGCCTGGGCATGATGTGGTTGCTCGCCATGCTCCTTCGCGGCATGGTCGCACTGCAGTCCAGCGGCAATGTCTCGGCCGACGACGCCGTCGGCAGCGAAGCCGATGTGTACGTGAACATCCCGTCGCATGGCGCCGGCCGCGGACAGGTGCGCGTGGTGATCAACATGCGCGATCGGATTTACGACGCCGTGACTGAAGGCCAGGCTCTGCCGTCTCACAGCAAGGTGCGCATCACGCGCGTCAATGCGGACAACACCGTCACGGTGACGTCCGCTGGCAGTTGATCCCGCACTGTGCTGACATCGGAATCGCGTTTCCCCCATTTGCCTTCTTCTGAAGGAACGATCATGACCACGCTGACGCTCGCCCTCGAACCCCTGATGTACCTCGGCCTCACGGGCGCGATCCTGCTGTTGCTCCTGTTCTTCATCGCATTCGTCGTCGCGCGATACAAGCGTTGCCCCAGCAACATGATCCTGGTGAAATACGGCAACGTCGGGACCGCCGGCGCGGCCAAATGCATTCACGGCGGCGCGACGTTCGTCTGGCCGCTCATCCAGGACTACGGCTTCCTTCGCCTCGAGCCGATGGTGATTGAGATTCCGTTGGAAGGCGCGTTGTCGCTGAACAACATCCGCGTCAACGTGCCTTCGTCCTTCACCGTGGGCGTCTCCACTGACCCGGTGCTGATGAACAACG
>CAZCGB010000097.1:0-8342 GCA_964498045.1 uncultured Isosphaeraceae bacterium | reverse complement strand
GCCGACGCTGCCGCTGACGATCTACATGCTCGCGTTTCTGCCCGCCGTGCTTGACCTCATCGCCATTTCGGCTGGCGAACAGATGATGCGCGATGAGCGAGCCCTGGGTCCGGTCGTGATGTGGTCCGGCAACGTCGTGATGCTGGCGATCATCCTGCTGGCGTACGTGAGGCTGTCGAAGCATTGACGCAGATCATTGCGCCTTCGAGGGCGCGGTCTCGTCGCCGGCCGGCACCGTCGGCACTGGCTTCAGGATATCCATCGTCTTGTTGAACCAGCGATGGCTCCGCTCAACGTACACGAACTCGCTGGCGCACTCGGGGTTGGCCTGCGCGAAGCGCGCCCAATCCTCGTCATCCACCAACAGCACCATGTGTCCGCGATCGGTCCGCAGGAGATCGGTGATCTCGCGGGCCGTCTCCAATTGCGGAATGGGCTCACGCGCGTAGAACTCGATGCACGGATCGCGGAAGCCATAGATCGCCAGATGCGGCTGATTGACGCCGGTGATTTGCGGAATGCGCGAGACCAGGTCTTGCTGATTCGTGGGCCTTCGGACAGAGTCTTCGACTTGAAACACACCCTGCCAGGCCGCCACCGCCGCGATCCAGATGCCCAGCAATCCACGTCCGCGCAGATGCGGCATCCGTTTCCAGATACGCCACAGCCACGCGCTGATGAGCACAAGCGCCAGCGGCGGCACCGCCCACAGCAACAATGCCGGATCCCATCGCCACAAGACGAAGATCGTCACCGTCAGCATGCAGAAGTTGACGACCATCAGTATCAAGACGAAATCAGGCGGCCTGTCTGCGGACGGGTTGGATCGCTCTGCGTCGCGGAGCCAACGCTCGAGCGTCCACGCGCCGATCAGCGCCATCGGTCCAGTCAGCGGGAGCAGGTATGTGGCGAGCTTGCCCGTCATCAGCGTGAAGAACGCCAGCGGGAGGATCACCGAGATACTCCAGAATGCGGCCGCATCGCCCGAGCGAAGTCGGCGCCCGCAAGAGGACCAGGTGGTGTTCAGCCACGGCACAGGCAGCATGATCGTCGCCGGAAACAGCCCTGCGACAAACACCGGTACGTAGTACCACGGAGGCGCGGCGTGGGCGTTGGTTCCCGTTTCACCAACAAGGCGACCAGCTGTCTGCCCAAGCCAAATCTGCATCGCTTCCGGATGGGCGCGAACCACCAGGACCGCCCAAGCAAGCACCGGCGCGGCGGCGAGAGGAAATCCGATCATCAGATGCAGACGCTTGATCTCACGAAACCGCCCAGCCAAAGCCAGCCATACTGCAGTCACGGCAAGCGGCATCAAGGCGAGCGGGCCTTTCGCCAGCAGTCCAAGCGATGTTGCAGTCCAGAACGCCGCAGCGCCCCGCTTGCGACCAGTCTCCACCGCGCGCCATCCGCTGAGCAGTGCCGCCAGCCAACAGGCGGACAATGTCGGATCAATGATCGCCATGCGTCCGACCACCGTGTGGAGCGGCATGCAGGCCAGTGTCGCTGTTGCAAGAATGCCGCCACGCCGGCCGAGCCACATCACACCAGCGACATACACAAGCACAAGAGAAACGCTCGAAGCCAGCAGCGATGGCATTCGCACCGCCAGTTCCTCGTGTCCGAACACGCGCAGCGCGAGCGCCTGCATCCAATAGACCAGCGGCGGCTTGGTCAGGTGAGGCTCGCCCTTGAACTGCGGCACCAGCCAGTCGTTCGATTGCGACATCCAATATGAAGCCGTCGCGTAGCGACCCTCATCCGGCGGGTACAGCGGATGATCGCCAGCGCTTGCCCACAACATCGCAAGGGCGATGAGCATGACAAGGGACCCGATCCATCGCAGCTTCCGGGGCTCGGAAAGCGCTTCCGCCAATGTCACGGATTGGCTGCTCGGCCGCGATGGGGTGGATTCGCTGGGCATTGGACAAGAACTTGCGGCCACTCTAATCCTCCGCTGCATCTTCTGCACGTCGTGCGGCGTCGAAGCGCGCTGAGCCGACGTCAACATGTTGCGGTAGCATGTCGCCGCGCGAGAACCACGTGTCCATCATCGACCGGCACATCATCTTCCGCTTCCTGGTGAACTACGTGATCCTGTTCGCGCTGCTGTTCGTTTTTGCCATGGCGATCGACATCATTCTCAGCCTTGATCGATTCGTCGATGCTGCTCGAGAGATTGAAGGCGGCAGCGCCTCGGGCTGGCGCATCGCTTGGCGATTGCTGCTGATCACCATTGACTTCGAAGGCCCGCGCCTGTTCCAGTTCTTCGCGTACCTCAACGGCCTGACCACCGTCGGAGCCATGGGCTTCACGCTTGCGCAGATGGTCCGGCATCGCGAACTCGTCGCCGTCATGGCTATTGGAGTCAGCCTCTACCGCGTGGCCATGCCCTTCATCGTCGCGGCGTTTGGGCTCAGCCTGCTGCAGCTGGTCAATCAGGAGGTCTTCCTACCGCGCATGGCTCCTCTTCTGCTCCGCGATCACGGCCGCATCGGCGCGCAAGGGCTGGAGACCTTTGAAATCGCGTTCACGCCCGATGGCTCAGGCAACTTGCTGCAGGCTCCGAGTTTCGATCCGCAGACGCGCACGCTGACGCTGCCGACCTTTCTCGAACGCGATGCGCAGGGCCGCACCTTGCGCCGCATCGCAGCCGAGGAAGCCACGTGGTCTGCTTCTGAGAGCGCGTGGATGCTGAAGAACGGGCTGGAGATCATGTTCGCCTCGGATGTGCAACCCGTGCCCGGGCAATCGGCGACAGGTCCTGCGGCGGCAAGCGACGGCGTCGCCGACTCGCCCAATGGTGCGCCTGGAACAGACGTGATCCGCAAGCGGGCGATCGACCGCTTCTCCACCGATCTCACGCCACAGGTCCTGCTCGTGCGCCGGTACAACCACTTCGCATCGATGTTGAGTTTGAGCCAGATCAGCCAGATGCTGGCGACGCCGCATATTCCGGACCGCGAATCGCTGCTGCGCTACCGCTACTCCAGGTTCTCATCGGTGCTGGTGAACATGCTGATCCTGTGGCTCACTCTGCCATGTTTCCTTCTGCGCGAACCGGCGAACCTGTTGCGGCAAAGCATGATGGCGGCGTCGCTGGCGATCCCCGCGACAGTAGGCTCGGCCATCGGCATGATGATGAGCATGCCCGGCATTTCGCCGGCGGCAAGCGTGTTCCTGCCCGTAGTCATGCTGGGATTCATGTGCCTGTTCCCGTGGACGTTTTTCAAGACTTGATCGACTTTGGCGGGTGTGCCTCGGGACTCTCGCCACGGCGGCTCAGGCCGGCTTTGCCTTGCGCGAGACGGTGATTACCGCCCCTGCGAACATCACCAGGGCGAACATGATCGCCGCTGCGAGCCACCACATCGCCGCCTGGTTCACACGGCCTTCCAGCATCGGCTGGCGAATCGCCTGCGTACACCAGGTGAGCGGGTTCACCTGCATCAGCCAAGTCAGAAAACCCGCGCTCGCGCCTTCGGCCTTGGGTGGGAAGAACGCGCCGGAGAGCAGCCACATGGGCATGAAGACGATGTTCATGACCGCGTGGAACGCCGCGCTGGTTTCGCTGTGCCAGGCGAAGATGAAGCCCATCGCCGTCATGGCGAAACTCGTCGCCGACAGCGCAAGCAGCGTGACGCCGACAGCGGCGAACGAGACATCGAGATGCAGGAACGGAATCGCGAGCAGCATCACCGCGCTTTGGGTGAACGAGACGAGCGATGAGCCGAAGATCTTGCCCATCGCCAGCGACCAGCGCGGCGCGGGCGAGACCAGTGCGGCCTGCAGCCAGCCTTCGTTTCGATCCTCAATGATCGAGATGCTGGAGAAGATCGCGGCGAACACCGCGACGAGCGTCATCGCGCCCGGCAACAGGAAAGCCGAGTACGACGTGTCGCCGAGCCCGGTCGGACGGAACGAACCGGCGAACCCGGAACCCAGAAACAGCCAGAGCAGGAGCGGCGTGCCGATGGCGGCAGCCACACGCGCGGGTTGACGAAGGAATCTCACGAGGTCTCGTCGCGCGATGACGACGGCGATGTGGGCGCCGGAAACGGTGGCAGCGGGAGTTGCGCTCATGCCGCCTCCTCATGCGATGTTTGGTCGAGGTGATCCAATCGCGCGCCCGTGACCTGTTCAAAGACATCGCCAAGCGTCGGCGGGGCGATGGAGAAGGGCACGTTCATCGTGACCAGCTCGTGCGCCGCCGTCGGCGCCTCGCTGTCGTTTGCGAGATCACGCACCCAGCCGCCGGGTACGCGTTTCCATGTTGATTCATCGCGTATGGGCATCCATGTTGCGTCCATGACGTTGATTCGACGCCTGCCGACCTGTGAACGCAGCGATGCAGGGGTGCCATCGGCGACGATGCGGCCATCGTGCATCATCAGCACCCGATCCATGCGCTCCGCCTCGTCAATCAGATGCGTGCTCATGAGCAGCGTCATGTCGCTCGCAGACGGGGAATGTCGGCGCGATTCGAGCTGTTCAAGGAACTCCCGGCGTGCGGTTGGATCGAGGCCTGTGGTCGGCTCATCCAGAATCAACAGGCTCGGCTGCGCGAGCAAGGCCCGGCACAGATCGACGCGCCTGGCCAATCCGCCAGACAGTGTCTTCACAATCGCCTCGCGGCGATCGGCCAATCGCAGATCGCTGAGCAGCGCTTCGACCCGCGGTCCTGCGTCCCTTGAGTCGACGCCATACAGCGCAGCGGTATCGCGAAGATTTTCCCAAACGGTCATGTGGCGATCAAGCCCCGGATTCTGAAACACCACGCCAATGACATCTCGGGCCTCCTGGGGCGGCCGGCCGAAGACGCATGCCTGACCCGAAGTGGGCTCAAGCACCCCTGTAATGACGCGAACAAGTGTGGATTTGCCCGAGCCGTTCGGGCCCAGAAGCGCGACGCTCTGGCCTTCGGGGATTTCCAGGGTGACGCTGCGCAAGGCCTCACGCGCAGGCTGGCGGCGTCGCGCGGGGTAGGTCAGGCTGAGGGATTGAAGGGAAAGTGCTGGCAAAGACGCACACCTCCTCATCGCTTCGACTTCTTCTTCGCTCGTTGCCAGCTGTCGTTGAGCTCCTCGTCGAAGACCGTGACAGCGGTATCCAGCGCGATCCGGCGCGCCAGTTGATCCATCAGCAGCCGCTCCTGATTGATGCGCACCATGCGCTCGAGCGCGACGCGGGAATCCTCCAGAGTGACGCCATCGGCCGCGATGCGTTTGACCATCAGCACGATGGCGTACTGGTCGCCGATCAGCACCGGGCCCGACATCTCGCCGATGTTGAGCGTGAAGAGCGTCTGTCGCAGGGCCTCAGGGTAGTTCGGATCGGACTGGCTGATGGGTTCGAGCAGGCCGCCGCCGGCCGCGCTGGCGTCGGAGGACATTTCAACGGCCACATCCGGAAAACTGACGCCGCTCTTGACCAGGTTGATCGCCGATTGCGCGGTCGAAAGGTCGGGCAGGACCATGATGCGGGCCTGACGCTTGGGCCCGTGCGCAAAATCGTGCATCGTGCGCAGCGCATCGTCGTTGATCTTGACTTGGTCGCGCACCAGGGCGCGCAGTCCGGCATTGCGGCGCAGCAGCGCTTCGAAGCGCTTGCGGCCAAGCTCCTGCTGGTCGCGCAATTCGTCGAGCAGTCGGATCGCGGTGTTCGGATCGTCGCTGAGGCTCTCCAGCAGCAACTTGCGCTCAGCGACGACGGCGTCATCATCGATGACGACGCTGGCCTCTTCGAGCGCCTTGGCGAGCTTCAAGTCCAGGATGTACTCGCGCAGCGCGTCGGCGCCGGCAAGGTCGGTCATCGTGGCGCGCAACTCACCCCAGTTCACCGGCTTGCCATCGATCATCGCGGCCGGACGGGCATCGACGAATGTCGCAACCGGCTCTTGCTGGCCGCCGCCACTGGTGCTTCCTGAAACAGGAGTGACGATGATGTTGGGAGTTTGCGCGTCGGCCCTGGCGGTTCGCGCGGTTCCAGGAGTCGACTCCCGCATTGAGCCATCGCTTGCAGAATCGCCAATCGGTTGGCCAGTCGAATCCGCTGGGGCGGCGCAGCCGTACAGAAGGAGAGCGACCGTGGCCATCGTGGCAGCGGCGCCTGAACGTGCGAAAGGGCGATCCATCATGCCGATAAGCGAACACCGGAAGTGGGTTGGTGTCAAATGGCCTTGACAGCCTTTCTCGAATGGTGCGTCTAAACTATTGGCTGTTGCGCCTGTAATAGGCTGATTGCGCGTCGTACCTCCAGGCCATGTCCACGATCAAGACCAAAGTGCTGATCTGCCCGTACTGCGGCGACACGCAGGCGGCGGGCGAGCGTTGCCGCGTATGCGGCGGGCTGTTTGAGCCGCTCTCGCGCCAGGCCAGCCACAACGCGATGGGGCCGTGGTTCGTCCGCGATGAGCACCGGCCGTTCCAGCCCGGCGCGAGCTACGAGACCATCGTCAAGCTCGTCGAGCGCGGCCAGATCAACAGGTATTCGATCCTTCGTGGCCCGACGACCAAGCAGTTCTGGACCGTCGCGCGGCGCGTGCCTGGCATTTCGCACCTGCTCGGATATTGCCACAACTGTGATGCGAGCGTGAGCAAAGACGATCACGGCTGTCCGACGTGCGGCGTGCCTTTCGGCGCGTATCTCGATCGCAACTATCTCGGGCTGCCTGAAGTGAAACCCTTGCCGTGGGAAGCCCCGGTTGTTGATGAACGTCGATCGCACGTGGTGGCGTCGGTGCCAACGCTTTCGGCGTCACCAATGGTGGATTTTCGCCGCGCCGCCGAACCGCTGGGGCTCTCGAGCTTCGCCAGCGACGACGAACTGCGCGGCTTGGCGTCAAGGCCAGCGCCGGCCTATCCGTCGTCGGGCGCGACAGCGATCGCGAGCTCAAACGGAGATGGGGAACCGCATGCGCCGATCGAGCCACCCGATCCCGCGTTCGCATCTGTCACGCCAGGTGAGCATGCTTCCGAGTCGCAGCACACGCGCTTCGATTCAGTGAACAGCGTGGCGGCACGAGCCATGCAGCGGCGATTGCAGAACCAGCAACAGACCATTCGCCTGCTGATGCTGGTTGTGGGCGTGGTGACGGTTCTGGCGATTGCGGCGATCGTGATCATGATTGTGCGATCCGGCCAGGCAGACGGCGGATCGGAGAGTGGCGGCGGGACCAACTCGACATCGGAAAAGTCCGCCGCTCCAGCATCGGCGGGGAATTCATCCGCCGCTGGGGAAAACCGTTCGCCTTCCGCGACGGCCGCCACCGCGCCGGCCCAGCCTCTGGAGACAAGCGAAAGCGCGACTTCGCTTCCCGCCGATGAACTTGCCGCGCCACCGGCTGAGGCTGCGGATTCGATCAACGCTGATTACGAACGTGCCGCCGCCCTGATGATCGAAGCGAAGAGGGAGGATCGTCTGCTGAAGGATCGAATTCGTGACGCTGAGACGGCTGCTTCGCTGCTCAAGAACATCAAGCAGAAGGCGTCACCGGCGGACAGGCCGAAGTCCATCGACGAGGAGATCGCCGCAGCCGATCGCCTGGTGGAGAAACTGAAGCTGCAGGAGTTCTTTCCCTGACGCAAGACGCCTCGCGTCTATTCGGGCAGCGCATAGATCGTGATTTCGCTCGGCGGCGGGAAATCGAAGACAGGCTCGGCGGTCGATTCAAGCATTTCCTGAAGGCCGCGAGCGGTGATCAGCGGATCGTTCCAGCCATCGCGCTCCCATATCTTGAGCATGGTGGGATTGAACAGCACATGCGTGAAACCTTCTCGTCGCAGAGCCTCGCGCATGCCTTCGGCATCGTTGGGGTGCTCGCGCATGATGGCTGAGAGCGGGCCGCGATCCCATACGGTGTTGTAGGTGATCCGTGCCAGATCGAGATACAGCGGTGCGGCCTCGCCGACCAGCAAAACCTTGGAATTGGGCGGCAGCAGCCAGTTCACGGCGATGGCGGGGAAAGTGGTTGCGAGTTCGCGACGATCGGCGTCGCCAAGCGAGTCACCGGTCTGCATGCTCACTGTGCCCACAGCCAAAGCGGGCGAGCTGTTGCGCTCACCGTGATAAATGTGGATTGACAGAAGAGACTGGAGAAGCGTGAGAAGTGCAAGCGAAATGACGGCAGAACGAGGTCCAGCAGACGATCTCCCATTCGTGTCGCCGGCGCCCAGCGTCGCTCCGCCAAGAATCGTCAGCATGCACAGAGGCACAGCTGTGGGCAGAAGGAAACGCGACTGCAGATGCGTGAACGCCAGCCAGAAGATGATCTGCGCGAGCACAACCACAAGCAGCGCGAATGCCACGCGGTGGAAACGCACCCGCAGCAGGGCGATGCCGCC
>CAZCGB010000096.1:0-8392 GCA_964498045.1 uncultured Isosphaeraceae bacterium | reverse complement strand
CGTGGGTGTCGATGGGCGCGGAGGCGGAAGCCGAGCAGCGCGTGAAGGTGTTCGTGCCGTATCAGGTGACACCACGCGTGATGGCGGCCGCAGGCCCCGAATCCATCTTCATGCACTGCCTGCCGGCGTATCGCGGGAAGGAAGTCGCCGCAGAGGTCATTGACGGCCCGCACTCGGCGGTTTTCGATCAGGCGGAGAACCGCATGCACGCACAGAACGCGCTCATGCTGCATCTGCTCGCGCCGCGCGTCGAGCAGAACGGCGAGGCGAAATCGCAGGCGTGGCCGGATGTCATCGGCGCAACGTGAGTGTTCGTTGTTCGTGCTGGTCATCGCGCAACTCGCAGTTTCTTCGTTTCGACGGTTTGACGTTTTTTCGTTTCCGAAAGCACACCATGCCACAACGCATCGCACTTGCATACTCCGGCGGCCTCGATACGTCCGCCATCATCCCCTGGCTGATTGAGAATCATCCCGGCTGCGAGGTCATCGCCGTCGTCGGCGATGTCGGCCAGGACGACGGCGACCTCGCCGGCGTCGAGGCCAAGGCCTTGCGCACAGGCGCGAAGGCCTGCCACATCGTCGATCTCAAGCGCGAGTTCATCGAGGATTTCGCGTTCCCCACGCTCATGGCCGGCAGCATCTACGAGAGCCGCTATCTGCTCGGCACCGCCATCGCGCGACCGATCCTGGCGCGCGGCCAGGTCGAAGTCGCACTGCAGACCGGCTGCGATGCGCTTGCGCACGGCTGCACGGGCAAGGGCAATGACCAGGTGCGTTTCGAGAGCGCGTATGCCGCGCTCGCGCCGGAGCTGACGGTCATCGCGCCGTGGCGCACATGGAAGATGCGCGGCCGCGAGGACCTTCTCGCCTACCTTCGCAAGCACAATGTGCCGACCACCGCGAGCGCGGAGAAGATCTACAGCCGCGACGCGAACCTCTGGCATGTTTCGCACGAAGGTGGCGAACTGGAAGACCCGTGGAATGCGCCGCCCGAGGACATCTGGCTTCGCACCACAGCACCCGCCAATGCGCCAACGCAGCACGAAGACGTCATGATCAGTTTCGAGCATGGCCGCCCTTTCGCCATCGACGGCAAGCGACTTGCGGGCGATGACCTCGTCGCCGCGCTGAACATTCGCGCCGGCAAGCACGGCATCGGCCGCGTCGATCTCATCGAGAACCGCCTCGTCGGCATGAAGTCGCGAGGCTGCTATGAGACGCCCGGCGGCACGGTGCTTTACGAAGCCCTGCAAGGCCTCATTCAAATCGTGCTCGATCACAAGTGCATGCAGGTGCGCGAGTGGCTTGGCGCGCGCTTCGCCGACGTGGTGTACAACGGCGAGTGGTTCACGCCGCAACGCGAGATCCTGTTCGCCGCGATCGAGAAGATGTCTGAGCCGCTGACCGGCGACGCAATGGTGCGCATGCATCGCGGTGTGGCGACGGCGATCAAGCGACGCTCGCCGAACAGCCTGTTTTCGCAGGAATTCGCGACCTTCAGCGCGGATGAAGTCTACAACCAGCAGCACGCCGAGGGCTTCATCCGCCTGTTCTCGCTGCCTTCGCGCATTGCCGCGCTGAAAGATCTGCAGCAGACTGGACAGCGCTCATGACCACGACGCCCGCTTCCAACATGAAACTCTGGTCCGGCCGCATGAGCGGCGAAACTGACGAACTGTTCTCCGCGATCAACGATTCGCTGGCTGTCGATGCGCGTCTTGTCCAGGAGGATATCGAGGGCTCGATCGCGTGGGCCCGCGCGCTGCAGCAGGCGAAGGTGTTGAATGCCGATCAGGCGCAATCGATCGAGAGCGCGCTGCGCGACATCGCCGACGACGCCGCACGCGATCCGCACGCGATTCACGCCAGCGGCATGGAGGACATCCACACCTGGGTCGAATCGCAGCTGACCGAGCGGCTCGGTTCGCTGGGCAAACAGCTGCACACCGGCCGCAGCCGCAACGACCAGGTCGCCACCGACCTGCGCTTGTGGACGCTGAAGTCGATCGATGAGCGGCAGCAGGAGATCCGCGATCTGCAGCAGGCTCTCCTCGCGCTGGGCAAGCGCGAGGAAGGAACGGTTATTCCCGGCTATACCCACATGCAGCGGGCCCAGCCGTTGCTTTTTGCGCACTGGTGCCTGGCGTATTACGACATGCTCGGCCGTGATGACGGCCGCTTCGAGGATTCCTCGACACGCACCGCTCGCTGTCCGCTTGGTTCAGGCGCACTTTCGGGGACCGCGTACCCGATCGATCGCGCTGCGCTCGCGAAATCGCTGGGCTTCGACGGCCCGACCACCAACAGCCTCGATGCCGTGGGTGATCGGGACTTCGTCGTCGAATCATTGAGTGCGGCCGCGCTGTGCGCGGTGCATCTCTCGCGCATGGCGGAAGACCTGATTTTCTACGGCTCGGCGGAAGCTGGATTCGTCGAGTTCGATGACTCCGTCACGAGCGGCTCGTCGATGATGCCGCAGAAGAAGAACCCCGATGCGCTGGAACTCGTGCGCGGCAAGGCGGGCGGCGCAATCGGCTCGCTTGTCGCGATGTGCGTCACCCTCAAGGGCCTGCCGGTCTCCTACAACAAGGACTTGCAGGAAGACAAGGCCACGTTGTTTGATGCGATGGACAATCTCTCGCTGAGCCTGCGCATCACGAGAAGGGTGATCGAGTCGCTGCGCGTCAATCGCGAGCGCACCAAGCTGGCGGCCCAGGGCGCGTACGGCAACGCGACCGAACTGGCCGACTATCTCGCGAAACAAGGCGTGCCGTTCCGCGATGCACATGCAATGGCCGGACGGATCGTCCGCCGCGCGATCGAGAAGGGCGTGTCGCTCGAAGAGCTGCCGATGAGCGACATCTCAGAGATCGCGCCGCTGGCGAAGTCCGATGTACGCGTGCATCTCACGATTGACGCCACATTGCAGAAGCGTGATGTGCTCGGTGGCACATCACCTGCGCAGGTGCATCGGGCGATTGAACGGGCCGAGGTTCGCCCGCCGCGCAATCGCCGTAAGCGCATCGCGAAGAACGGCATCGAGTTCGCGCCCGCCACGGTCGATCACATCGATGGCATCTGCAAGCTGGTCGATTACTGGGCGAAGGAAGGTGAGAATCTGCCTCGAAGTCGAGATGAGATCATGGCCGCGCTCCTGGATTTCGGCGTCGCGCTGCATCAGGGCGAGGTCGCCGGCTGCGGAAGCCTGCACATCTATGGGCCGACTCTGGCGGAGATCCGTTCGCTCGGCGTCGATCCCGACAAGCACGGCATGGGAATCGGCACGCGGCTTGTTCAATATTTCCTCGACGCCGCGAAGCGACTGCGCATCACGCGCGTGTTCGTGCTCACCCGCGCGCCGGATTTCTTCCAGCGGTGTGGCTTCCGCGTGGTCGCGATCGATGTGCTGCCAGAAAAGGTGTTCAAGGATTGCCTGAAATGCCAGAAGAGGACCAAGTGCGATGAGATCGCGATGATCTGCGAGCTGGATTGATCGCGTAGCGCTGTATCGCGCGCACGCGCCGGCGCAGACATGCGCTGCGTGAGCGTGATTTGCAGACGATGCACGGCATCGAACTCGAAGCGAGGTTATTGAAAGGAACGGACATGTCCAACGCGACTTTTCCCGACACGACTGTTTCCGCCGCCATCACCTGCCCGAAAGGGTTCGTGGCGGGTGGCGCAGCGTGCGGCATCAAGGCGTCCGGCGCGGATGATCTCGCGCTGATCCTTGCTCCGAAGGGCGCGATGGTCGCCGCGGTGTTCACGCGCAACCTGGTCAAAGGCGCGCCGATCATCATTTCCAAGCAAAAGATCGCCGCATCGCAGGGTAGAGTCTGCGCGCTGGTGATCAACTCCGGCTGCGCCAATGCCGCCACTGGCGAACAAGGCCTGCAGACCGCGAATGCGGTGATGGACGCGCTCGCGGCGCATCTTCAGGTCGATCCGAACGAAGTGCTGATGAACTCGACCGGCGTGATCGGCGAGCAACTGCCGGCCGATCGCATCAACGCCGCGCTGCCATCGCTCATCGACTCCTGCAGCGCAGATGGCCTGACGCTTGCCGCGCATGCCATCCATACCACCGACACACGCTTGAAGATGGCGGAGCGCACCGTGAAGCACGCTGGACGAGTCGGGCGCGTTGTGGGAATCGCGAAAGGCGCGGGCATGATTCACCCCAACATGGCCACGACCATCGGCGTGATCATGACCGACGCCGATGTCGCGCCGCATGAATTGCGCGGCATGCTCAAGCAAGCCGTGGATCGCTCGTTCCATCGCATTACCGTTGATGGCGACACATCCACGAACGACTCGGTGTTTCTGCTGGCGTCGGGCGACACAGGCGAGTTTCCCGTTGAGCCGCTCCAATCCGCGATCACAGAAGTTTCTCGCGAACTCGCCGAAATGGTCGTGCGCGATGGCGAAGGCGCGATGAAACTCATTCGTGTTCGCATCAGCGGCGCGGCGTGCCCATTCGACGCCCATCAGGTGGCGCAGACTGTCGCCAGTTCTCTGCTCGTGCGCACGAGCGTCGCAGGCGGCGACCCGAACTGGGGGCGCATCCTCGCGGCGGCTGGTCGCAGCGGGGTGAGCATTGATCCGCACTCGATTGCGCTCCGCGTCAACGACCTGCAGCTGTTCGCTGAAGGCAAGCCCGCCACGACTCCAAGACGCTCGCTTGAAGCGGCGTACGCGTCGGAGGAAGTGATCCTCGACATTGATCTCAAGCAGGGCCAATCGAGCGATGAATTCCTCACTTGTGATCTCACTGAGCAGTACGTGCGGGTCAATGCCGACTACACCTCGTGAACATGCTGACCGTGTAAGATTCGAATGACCGGAGGATCGGCCGCTGTCTCCGACCTGAGTTCACCAGCAACGATGGATTTGGCTTCCTAACGCCCTGTCCAGATGCGTTGTGACGTCGAGCGGCCGCTAGTGCGTCAAACTGGGTAACTCGATCGTCGCAATTGATCGGCGGCGACTTCGCCAAAATTTGGAATCCGAAGGTAGTTGTCAACATCGCGCTTCCTTTCAGAATCGTCGCGGGGGTACAATGTGGGCAGAGAGAGTGTCGGTTGGCGCTGTTCGACAATGAGGTTGCCGTCGGCGTCACGAAAAATCTGGCATCGCAGGAGGCTGCTCGTGCGCAATACGCTCTCTCTACTCATGGTTGTTTCGTGCATGTCATGCGCTGCGAATGCGCAGTCCCTCTTTGGTCCGGAATGGATTGAACAAGGTGACGCCGGTTCGCTGCCCGGCAGCGCGCAATCGATCACGACCAACGGTTCCGTGGGGCGAGTCCGCGGCGCATTGGCTGGTGCGGGCGCCTTGGACGGCAATCCGGACTTTGAGGACATGTATCGCGTCACCATCACTGTGCCGACCGCGTTCTACATCCGGACCGATCCTGACAGCGGCGGCGGCGCGAATTTCAACACGCAGCTCTGGGTGTTCAGCGCCGATGGCTTCGGCATACTTGGCAACGATGAAGCCCCGTCGGGCGTAGGCTCCGCGGTCTACCAGTACGCGACCGACAGCACGCGCGCGGGCATCTACGAGCCCGGTGTGTACTTTCTCGCAATCAGCGGATTTCTGAACCGCCCCACGAGCGGCGGACTGGATATCTTCAGCTTCGCCAGCATCTCCGAAATCTCCGGCCCTGACGGCCCGGGAGGCGCCAACCCAATTGACGGTTGGACTAACAGTCCCAACTGTCAGTTTGGAAACTACATCCTCTCACTTGAGGGCGTCTCTGGTGTTCCTGGTCCGGGCACGCTGGCCGGCATGGCTGGTGGATTGATGCTGGGACAACGGTCGCGCCGACGAAAGAGCTGAAGTCGCAGCAAGAACATCACCCTCATCATGGGGCGGCTGAAAGCTTGGCGAGCTCAGCGCGCAGAACTTCGGCTTGCTGGGTCTGTGCCAATGCGATCAGGCACTCCAGCAGCCGGTTGCCCGCGTCGATGGCCTGGGCCTTTCTCTCGTCGCTCGATTTGAGCTTCTCGTACCCGAATTGAAAGAACTCCTGGGCGTCGGCCCAGCGCTGCTGCTGTTGCAGGTTTTCGCCCAGGCGAAGCGCGCTTTCGGCGATCTCCCGATTCTCCGACGGCAACACCTTGACTCGGGTCAGATACGCCTCGCGCCGAAGGGCTTCGGCGCTGGTCCATTGCTGCTGCTGCTCCAATGACCGGGCCAGCAGGTCCATCGCGTTCAATGTCTGCGGGTGGCCCTCGCGCAGCGCCGTCCTTCGAATGGCGAGCGCCTGTTCAGCATACTGCTGTGCTTTTGCCCAGTCTGATCGACGGCTGTACAAATCCGCCAGGCTGCCGAGCGTCACCGCCGTCGAGAGATGCGTCTCGCCAAGCACCTCGCGCTTGATGTCGAGCGCCTCCAGCAGAGGTGTCTCAGCCTTGTCTAACTCGCCTTTCGCCATGTACAGCGTGGCAATGTTGGTCAGGCCGCCTGCAACGTCAATGTGTCTGGGCCCGCGAAGTTCCTTCATGATCGCCACGGCCTCATTGAACTTGCTTTCGGCCTCGCTGTATTCCTGCCGATTGCGCAAACACGTGCCAAGGTTGTTCAGGCTTCGCGCGATGAGCACGCGGTCGTCTCCGGTCGCAATGCGGCGACGAAGCTCGAGCGCGCGGCGGTAGTCATCTTCCGCCTCTTGATGAAAGCCCAGGGAATCGCGGCAGGCGGCCAGGTAATTGAGGCTGCTCGCCACGGGCAGACTTTCTTCGCCAAAGAGCTTCGTGCGCTGCGACAGTGAGTCGCGGATCAGCTTCTCGGCGCTTTCAAAGTCGTTCTGAAACCACTTAATCGCGCCAAGGTCTTCGAGATTCTGTGCGATTTCCGCATTGGGCTCTGTCAGGATCTTCCGGCGGGTGGCGAGCGCTGCGCTCAACTGCGCCTCGGCGCGATCGAACACGCCCAGCGCGCGGTACGCGTTGCCAAGAGCCCAACGCAACGCCGCCTGCACTTCGGGCTCCGCAGAAAGCTGCCCGGTGTCCAGCCGCTGCACTGCGCGGTCCAGCTGATCCACCACCTTCACTTCCCGGCCGGCGCTGTCGCGCGGATCGACGGACGTCAGCAGCTCCTGCATGAAGCGGCTGACCTCCTGGGATTTGCGGGCCTCCTTCTCGGTCTGCACGCGCAGGCCTCGCTCCCGTACCAGCCACGCCGCAGTGAGCCCCAACAACCCCAGGAGCAGCACGCTTGAGAGCATGGCGACGCGCGCCACACGACGCCGTCGCAAAGCGCGGCGACGCGCCGGAAGGTTCTGAAGCCGTTCTGCAAGCTCCTTGGCGCTGCCAAGCCGCTGCTCCTCATGACCTTCCACACATCGCGCGATGTCTTCGCGAACCAGAGGGTCAGCGACATCACGCTCCCAGCCTTGTGCCAGCGGTTGATCGAGGTTCCCGACGACCATCTGGTACAACAGAACTCCGAGCGCGTACACATCGCCCTGCATGGTGAAGGGCTTGCCCATGAGAGTCTCGGGCGGCGTGTAGATGCGTGTTCCAGAGCGCGTGGCGTTCGTGCCGTCGACCATGGACTCGGTCATGCCGACCATGGTGATGTTGCGTCCGGCGAGTTGCGCAGGGTCGGCAAGCGCTCCGATGCCGAAGTCAGTCAACCGCGGCAACGGCTGACCATCGGGACCTCGAGCGACCAGGATGTTTGACGGTTTGATGTCCTTGTGAAGGACACCGACCGAGTGCGCCGCGGAGACGGCAAGAGCGGTGCGCGCCACAATGTCGAGACGCGTCGCCTGCGACACCTTCTCGATCCCGCCCTGCCGGTCTGCCCAATCCACAAGGCTGCCATCCTCGGTGAATTCGCTTTCAAGGTAGAACGGCGGCTTGTCGACCTGCACTTCGAAGAGCTTGGCGATGTCCTGCCGGTCGCCCAGCGCCTCGCGCAGCAGACGAAAGAGCATGAATTCGCGCTTGAACGAACGAAGTCGCTCCGCGTCGAAGCAGAATTTCATGACGCGCCGGTCATGTGTCTTGCAGTTTTCCGCCAGCCAGACTTCGCCAAAGCCCCCCTCGCCGAGCTTGCGCTCCAGCACCCAATTCCGGCGTTCGGGCACTTCCATCCCGACGGCTGGACGCCAGCCAAGCGTCTCTTCCTGATCAGCCGCGACGGCGCGGCGCGCTTTGTCGGAGTCAGGCGGCACGCGCAGAGGCGCCACGCCCACTTCACCCACCTCAAACACTTCCAACGCTTCCTCAGCACCCTGAAACAGATAGCGGCCATGGGCGATCCATTTGCGTGCGACGCCGGGCGAATCGCCTTCGGATGTGGCGTGCTCACGGACATACTGCCGGGCATTGTCGAACGCCGCCCGCGTCATCAGGATCTGGCCGGGAAGGCTCAGG
>CAZCGB010000095.1:0-8492 GCA_964498045.1 uncultured Isosphaeraceae bacterium | reverse complement strand
GATGAGGTGTCTGCTACTGACACTTCAGCCTCCAGTCGTACGGAATGTCGTTGTCGAACGGATCGAGCCGCTCGGTTCGATGCGCGCGCGGATCATGGGCATGCGTGCAGCAGTTGGCGACGATCGCATGCGGGTCACTCATGCCCTTGAAGCCGTTCCACACGCCGGGCGGAATCTGCACCAGCGCGTAGTTGTCCGCGCCAAGAAACTCCTCCTGCGTGAGCCCGCATGTCGGCGAATCCTCGCGGTCATCGTGCATCACGAGTTTGATGCGGCCGCTGACGCATGCGTAGTTCAGGGTCATATCGCGATGGCGATGCCAGCCCTTGACGACATCACGATAAACGGTGCTGAAATAGATCTCGCCGAAGCCGCGGAAGTGCGGATCATCGGCGCGCAGCATGTGCATGATGGTGCCGCGCTCATCGGGAATGCGGCGGAGCGGAAGCACCAGCACACCATGAATGCCTGGGTTGCCGATCACTGCGGACGTTTGAGTCGACGTCGGGTCCGCATCCGGATCAATCGTCGCCGTGACGCCAGCGAAATGGCTGTGCTTGACCCATCGGCGATTGCTGGTGTTCATCCGTGGCTCCAGGGTGCGACCGAATCACACAATTTCTACCGAAGGAATCGGCACGATGAATCGTCCGCCTTGATCGTGAAACCGGCTGTTGCGCCCGAGGATTTCGGAACGCAGATTCCAAGGCAGAAGAAGGGCTGCGTTGGGTTTTTCGGCCAGAAGGCGATCGGGCCCAACAATGGCCTGCCCGGTGCCCGGCACGAATCGGCCTTGCTTGTGCGGGCTGACATCCGCCACCCATGCGATGCGATCGGTCTTGAGATCGAAGGCATTGAGCAGGACGATGCCCTTGGCGGCAGCGCCCATCGCGACAACTCGATCGAATCTGCCGATCGCTCGATCAAGGCTGCGGCGAAGTTGCTGAACCCGGCCGGCGAAGTCGTCGTGAAAGCCGCCCTCGCGTACGCCAAGCCGCGTCTCCTCGTCGATGACAGCAAGCGCCTGACGCTCATCGCCTGATCGCGCGACCTGCACATGAAAAGAACCGCCATGGATGGGCAGAAGCTCCACGCCGATGACCTTCAGCCCGTTTCGATGGAAGATCGCGCGAAGTGCGGTCAGCGAGAAGTACGAAAAATGTTCGTGATAGATCGTATCGAAGGCGCACGACGCGATCATTTGAATCGCCGAAGGCACTTCAACGTGTGCGATTCCATCCGCGGAGAGCGCGGACGCGATGCCCGCGGCGATCTCATTGGGGTCCGGCACATGCGCCATTACGTTGTTGGCGAAGATCACATCGGCGGCTCCCCAGTCCTCGCGGAGCGCTTTGGCGGTCTCGCGATTGAAGTATGCGCAACGCGTCGGCACGCCGATCGAGTTGGCGTACTCCGCGATGTTCCTCGCCGGTTCTATCCCGAGCGCTTCATTCGATCTCGCAAGCACATGCTTGAGCAAATAGCCATCGTTCGAGGCGACTTCGAGAACGCGATCGTCCGTTCGAACGAAACGATCGACCAATCGCCCAGCATGCTCCACCATCGTCTGCGACTGACTGGAGAAGTAGAGGTACTCGTCAAACATCGCCTCTGGCGGCGGGGTTTCGGTCAGTTGCATCAATGTGCACGCACGACAGAACACCACGTGCAGCGGCCATCGCGGAGCAATCTCGTCCGCGCTTCGCATCAGGTTGTTCACCAGCGGCATCGGACCGAGATCGATCACCTCGCCGAAGCGATCGCCTCCGCAACTGCGGCAGATCATGCGGTCGCCTTCGTGCGCTGGAGCAATCGAACAGCAGGCGTGGATTGGTCCACCCGCAAGTATCGGCGGTACCACTGCACGGTGTCGTGCAGCGCGGGCACGATGTCATGCGTCGCACGCCACTGAAGCGTGTGTCTGGCCCGCGCGCAGTCCAACTCCTGTTCTGTGATTTCACCCGCAGCCTGGTTGAGAATCGTCGGCTCCAAATCCTGGCGATCGCACGCTCGTTGAATGAGGCGGGTCATCTCCAATACGCTCAACGCGTTGTCGCCGCTGAAATTGAACGCCCGCAGCGGCTCCTGCGTCGTCGTCGTTGACGCCGCCCAATCTGCCAATCGAAGATACGCCTCGACAGCGTCGTCCACGTACAGGTAATCGCGAACAAGCGTGCCATCGCTGCGAATGACGGGGTTCTCTCCCTGGAGCAGCGACCGGATCGTTCCCGGGACGAGGCGGCTCCAGTGCAAGTCGCCGGGGCCGAAGACGTTTCCACAGCGCGCAATCGCAATCGGCAGGGCGTAGCTCGCGGCGTACGACTGTGCAATCAGATCGGTGCACGACTTCGACACGTCATATGGATTGGTCGCCGCCAGCGGCGTGCGTTCGGTGTACGGCAGCGTCTCGCACTCGCCGTACGCCTTGTCGCTGGAGGCGACGACGATGCACTTGATCTGCGGCGAATACAACCGGCAGGCTTCCAGAACGTGGGCGGTGCCCCGGATATTGCTCTCAAAGGTGCCGAGCGGGTCGAGTCGGCCAGCCCGCACGATCGCCTGCGCCCCGAGATGAACGACCATGTCAATCTCGCGTTCGACGATCGCAGCCTTCACGTGCTCAAAGACCTCCAGGCGGCCGTTCATGATGGACACGTCTTGGCGATGGCACTCTTCATGCAATGCCGATGCAGGATCATCATCGCGGACAAAGCAGGTGACGTTGGCGCCGAGTTCGACAAGACGCCCGACGAGACGCGCGCCGACGAATCCCGTTGCGCCGGTCACGAGCACGTTGTGATGTTTCCAGTTGATCATGTGTGCCTGTCGCTGATGTTCACAAGGGCTACCACACTTTCCAATCCGCGTTTCCCTCATTCCAAAGCGAATTCAGCCGCCTGACATCACGAAGCGTGTCCATCGGCTGCCAGAACCCGGCATGCCTGAATGCCATCAACTCGCCTTCGCTTGCGAGCTGCGGCAACGTGTGCAGTTCGAAACTGGCGTCGTCGCCTTGAACACGATCGAGCACCTTCGCATCAATGACGAAGAAGCCGGCGTTGACCCATTCGCCTTCCGTCGAAGGCTTCTCGGCAAAAGCCACGGCACGATCGCCTTCCAGCCGGGGCACGCCGAACTGCGTCGGCCGCTGCACGGCGGTGAATGTCGCAAGCTTGCCGTGCGACTTGTGAAATCGCCACAACGCATGAAGATCAATGTTGGCCACGCCGTCGCCATAGGTCATCATGAACGTCGCATCACCGAGCGACGAACGCAGACGTCGAAGCCGGCCTCCGGTCATGCTGCTGTCCCCGGTGTCGATGACCGCGACGCGCCACGGTTCCACCCTGGTGTTGATGTGCTCAACAGCTCCGCTGGTGAAATCAAAGACCAAGTCGCTGGTCTGCCTTCGATACTCAAAGAAGAACCGCTTGATCACATCCGAGCGATACCCCGCGGCGATGACAAAATCATTGAAGCCGAACCGGCTGTAGATCTTGAGGATGTGCCACAGAATCGGTCGCGGCCCGATCTCGACCATCGGCTTGGGCAGTTCATCGGTGTGCTCCGCCAGGCGCGTGCCAAGACCGCCGGCAAGAATCACCGTCTTGCACGGACCGAAGTCACGTTGCCGCGGCATGGGCGGGGATTGGTGAGAGACAGCCTCCGGCATCGACCTCCATGTCGAATGCTTGATCGTGGAATCCGGCAAGCATCGCATCCTGCGGTGCGGCGTGTTTCATCGGCTCACGCCCCGCAACTCGTGCAAAAACTGCCGATCCTGGGCCGTTCAAGCATGCAGCGTTTGAGGGCTTTCAGCCGATCTACCCGGTGTGACATCGCCGAGCAAAATCGTTTCGATGGAGCAGGCCGTCGCACTCCTGCGCGCGGCGCAGGGCGAAGGCGAAACCGTCGTGATGTGCCACGGCTGCTTCGACATCGTTCATCCCGGCCACGTTCGACACCTCCAGCACGCCGCCCGTCTGGGAGACCGGCTCATCGTCACTGTCACAGGCGATGGACTGATGGACAAGGGTTCCAATCGGCCGCTGATTCCCCAAGAGCTGCGCGCTGAGAATCTTGCGGCGCTGGATTGCGTGGATTGGGTGGCGGTCAATCAGCATCCAACCGCAGCGGCGATTCTTGAGTCGCTGCGGCCGGACATCTATGTGAAGGGCCGGGAGTACGAGCACAACCACGATCCGCGATTCCTCCTGGAGAAGGCCATCGTCGAGCGTCACGGCGGGCGTGTGGTCTTCACCTCCGGAGACGTCGTCTTCTCGTCCACCGCGCTCATCGCCGCGATGGAACAGGCCGCCAGCCCCGTGCAGGCGGCCCTGCGTCAGATCATCGAGCAGCACGATGTCACTCCCGAATCGATGGATGCGATCATCGAACGATTCCGGGGCCGGCGCGTGGTGATCATCGGCGAGGCGATCCGCGACACCTACGTGATGTGCGAGCGGCCGGCCGTCGCGGGCGAGAGCCCGATGATGACGCTTCGGCCGCAGGAATATCGCAGCTTCGACGGCGGCGCGGCGATCATCGCACGGCACATCGCGGCCATGGGCGGTGAGGCGACGCTGCTCACCGCGCTGCCGCGCTCGACCGACGCGGAGTCGTTGCGGCGGAGACTGAATGCCGAACGCGTCGAAGTGCGATGGATCGACATCGAGACGCCGTTGATTGAGAAGCAGCGGTTTCTCGTCGGCGCGACGAAAGTCATGAAGCTGGACCTAGGCGGGCCGATCACGCTTGACGCCACCGATCAAGACGCGCTGATCGGTTTCGCATCAGAGATCGCCGTCGAATGCGATGCGGCGATCATCGCGGACTTCGGCCAGGGGCTGTTCACCGGCGCGATGCTGACGCGGCTCTGCGAAGCGATCCGGCCGCATGTTCCGGTGCTCACAGGCGACGTCAGCGGCCGGCGATCAAACCTGCTGGCGATGCGGCACATGGATGTGCTGTGCCCGAGCGAAGCAGAGGTCCGTGACGCCCTGCATGATTATGATGAAGGTCTGTCCAGCGTCGTGTGGCGCGTGCTCGACATGACTGAATCGAAGGCAGCCATCGCGACGCTTGGCGAAGAAGGATTGATCGCGTTTGGACGCCTTCCGGATGCCGACGAGAATCTTGAGACCTGGCAGACGCGATTGGACGCACAGCATGTTCCCGCGCTTTCGCCATATGCCGTCGATCAGCTCGGCTGCGGCGATGCGCTGCTTGCTGCGGCCACGTTGACTCTGACCGCAGGCGGCACCCTGGTGCAGGCTGCATTGCTGGGATCGGTCGCCGCGGCGTGCGAAGCCCAGCGGCTGGGGAATGCGGTCATCGGCTCAGCCGAGTTGCGCCGTGGTGTACGCAGGCTCTGCAATGCGCAGCTCGCATGGCATGAAATGACGGGAAGCGCAGCGGAAGTCGGCGGCAGCAAGGAGTTCGCGCATGCTCAGTTACGTGCTGCCCACGCGCAATCGACCTGATCAATTGCAGCGGACACTCGCCGCGCTGGGGAATCTTGATGCTGCCGCCCACGATCGTTTCGGCGGCGGCGAAGTCATTGTCATCGACAACGCTTCGGAAACGCGCCCAGCGCTTCCCCGCACACTCCTCAACGGATTTCCTCTCCGCACGGTCCTTCTTGATCAGAATCTCGGCGCGGCGGCCCGAAACCATGGCGTGGAGATCGCCCGCGGAAACTGGATCGTCATGCTCGATGACGACTCGCACCCGCTCGACTCGCGCCATGTCGACGTTCTGCTCGATGCACCGCACGACGTCGCCGCGATCGGCGCGGAGATCATACTTCCCGACGGATCTCGCGAGCGCGGAGGGCTGCCCGAGGTCATCATCGGCTGCGGCGCGGCCATCCGCCGCGAGGCGTTCCTTTCCGTAGGAGGTTACGACCCTTCATTCGAGTATTACGTCGAGGAATACGACCTTTGCGCCAAGCTGCAGCTCGCCGCACTCCGCGTGCTGCACGATCTTCGATTTCGTGTGTTGCACGAGAAAGTCACGGCCGGCCGCGATTTCAACGTCATTGTAAGAAAGCTTGTGCGCAACAACGCCTGGGTGATGCAACGATACGCGCCGGAGGAAATGCGGCAGCGTGAGATCGCGCACACGATCGAGCGATATGCGGGAATCGCGATGAAGGAGCACGCTGCAGGCGGCTACGCGATGGGGATCGCCGAACTGATTTCATCGCTTGCGACGCAAACACGCACGCCGATGCCGAATGAGCTATGGGATCGATTTACGGGCGCGAGCGCGGTAAGAGCCTCGCTTGCGGCGGTTGATGAAGGCGCCCGCGTATGCATCATCGAGCCCGGCAAGAACGCCGAGGTCATCCGCCGCGAGGTGTCCGGTGCCGGTCTTGCATTGTGTGAAGACTGCTCAAGTGCGGATATTCTGCTGATTGGCACACTATCACCAGGACCGATGCTTGATGCCTACGATCGCCACCGCAGCGATCATCGCATACGAATGCCCTATCGCATTCAGGGGCAACAATCGTCCGCACCAAACCGAATGACCGGCATGCTGGCTGCGACAGGCTCGTAGATGATGTGGGAAGTTGACTGTTGAAACATGTCAAAGCCTCACCACAACTCCGCCGAGAGTTCCGACGCCATCGCGCGGGAAGCGGCCCATCTGCTTGCGCGTCGCGAAGCCGCCAACATGGCTGAAGCCCTGCGGCTGGCGAACGACGCCATCAATGACGGCCGCCATCGCACGCCATCGCCCGGCCGTGTGCGGCAACACGCGCAGGCGATGACGATGCAGGAGATGGGCGAAGCCGCATATCGCGCGCAACATGCGCGCTGGTTGGCGGTGGCGGAGGAATTGATGACGACCATCGAGCAGGCGCTGCCACTCTCTGACACGCTCCTGGTCGGCCGCGCCGCGGAAGCAGGTGAAGGACATTTCGACGCCGATCCTTCAATTCATGTTCGCGTGCATACGACCCACTCCACCACCGAGATCGCCCAATCGCTCGCGATGTTCGGCTATGACGATCCGGAAATGAAGTTTCCGACCATGGAAAGCCGGCACGGCCGGCTCTCGCAAATCCAGTGGGTTGAGGAAGGCGTGCGGATCGTTCTCACGCGCTGCCCGCAGCGGAGCGTGTTCGAAGAACCTCACGACCTCGTGACTGGCAAGTTCACGGCGCATCTGACCTTGGTGCAGTTGCGACCCCTCGTGAATGGTGGCCACGTCTAGTTCCCAGGCTTCTCCACCAGCGTGAAGTGTGCGAACAGATCGCTCTGCAGATCCATCGCGCCTTCGCCTTGATCCCAACCAAGGATCTTGGCCATCGCCCGGCACGATTCGCTGTCATCTCGATCGAGAATCCCTACGCGGAAACCCGCTTTTTCAAACTGTTCCCTGCTGAACGGTGAGCGACCATCGGCCCAGGGGATGTAGGGCTGGCCGTGCTCGTAGTCGTTCTGCTTCGGGCAGATGTTGTAGATCATGAGGTGGCCGCCGGGTTTGAGTGCGTCGAAGAGCGTGCGCAGAAAGGCTTCATCGTCGAGGCCGAGGTTGACGAGTTGGCGCGGATCGACCTTGACGTCGGCGGGCGGATGGATGTAGCCGCGCTTGAGGGTGTTCTTGGCGATGATGAGGTCATAGCCGTCGCCGACCTTGCGTTTGACGTCATCGTCGTCGAGCGTGCCGTTCACGAGGGTGATGCGGCCGTCCTCGCCTTCGGGGTTGCGGATGACCCCGGTGTCGGAGGGGTCGCTGTAGAGCGCGGTGAGGAAGGAGTCGACGTCAAGTCCTGTGACGTCGGCCCTCATGGTGGCGAGCATGCGCAGATGGCCGATGGTGCCGTAGCCGATGTCGAGGATGTGCAAGCCGTCGAAGCTCTTGAGTCCGGTCTTGCCCAGGAGGTCGAACGCGCGGGCATAGGCGACGGGCGAGCCGTACTTTGTGTCGTAGTAGCGGTCGTCATCGATCTGCATTTCGATGAACTCAAGCGCTGGATCGGCGGCGAGGGCGGCGGCCTTCTGCGCAGGGCTGAACCATTGGCGGGAGTTCTTCTCGCGATAAACGGTCCGCGGCGCGATCACCGGCAGGCCTCTCGCGCCTTCGAGGAATGTGCGGCCGAGGTCGGTGGTCATCATGTCGCGCATGGCCAGAGCCTCGGCCTTCATGCGCCGGGAGGCGGGGATTGGATCTGGCTCGGTGGCGGCGGGCTTCGACGCGGGCGCGGAAGCGGGAGGCGGCGATGGGGGGGCTGGCGTCTGCGCAGCGAAGTCTGAAAATGTGATGACGCCGTACATCAGAAAGGCGGTTGGGATGGCTTGGAGCATCGTTTGATCCTGCACACATGGACAACAGCGGAAGCGGCCGTGAGGAGTTCGCGGCTGTGGCGTTGTATCGCGTGATGACCAACGGGTTTCGATCACCTGCCGATTCCCCTGAGAACAGCATGCGGTGTTCACCTGCAAGGACATTCCAGTTCGTGCGCGCGATGCGTTCTGAGT
>CAZCGB010000094.1:0-8511 GCA_964498045.1 uncultured Isosphaeraceae bacterium | reverse complement strand
GATTGAATGGACAGCCGCAGCAACAAGTCACCGCTGCGCCAGTCGATCAATGAAAGAGCGGTCAGAGATCAGAGGTCAGTGGCCAGCCAACCACGTGAAGGTCATCCCGGCTGACGGCTGAACGCTGAGCGCTGACGGCTCGAAGGAGCGTCCGTGCAGGCGGGAAAGATTTCCACACTTGTGCTCGTGATCGTGATCACGGCCATCGCGACGGTGGTGCGCGTGCTGCTGCTTGACGCGCGCTCGGCTGAGGATGCGTCGCTCACGATGCGCGTGGTGGAATTCGCGGCCATCGTCGCAGGCGTGACGTTCATCGTGCTCGGGCCGGTCGGCGTGGCCGTGGACCGTTCAATCGCCAACCTGCGTCGTGGAATCGAGGACGCTTCCGACGCCAATGCGCCGCTGGTCACACCCGGAATGAAGCTGATGCGCCCGGTGACGCGCGCATTCACCGCGACGGTCGATGTCTTCAAGCAGCGCGAACAGGCTCTGCGGAGCCAGTTGAGCGAACTGGAGATCCGGCATCGCGTGTCTGAAGCCGAGCGGCGGCAGATCGAGGCCGTGCTGCATTCACTCCGTGACGCGGTCATCGTCACTGACGCGTTCAACGAGATCGTCATGGCGAACCAGGCCGCGGCGAACATCCTCGGGTTCGACCGCAAGACCGCCATTCACAAGCCCATCGATGAACTCATCGGCGACCGGAAGCTGTCCACGCTGATCCGCGATGCCCGTGACACCGCAAACTTCAACGATTCGCGGCATGTCGAGCATCGCATCGGCGGCCCGGCGACGGCGGCCGCGGCTGGCCCGCGAGCCGCCGGCCACGGCGAAGCCAGCGGCGGAACCGTGTACGACGTCACCCTCGCCTGCGTGGAGAACCACAAGCATGAGGTCGGCGGCGTGGTCACCATTCTGCACGATCTGACCCGCGAGCGTGAACTTTCTCAGATGAAGTCCGACTTCGTCTCCAAGGCCAGTCACGAATTGCGCACGCCTTTGTCGTCGATTCGCGCGTATGTCGAGATGCTCGTGGATGGCGAGGCCAGTGATGAGAAGGCCCGCCAGGAGTTCTACCGCATCATGCAGAACGAGACCGAGCGGCTGAGCCGGCTGATCGACAACATGCTCAACATCAGCCGCATCGAGGCGGGCATCGTCCAGATCGACCGCGAGAACGTGGACATCAAAGCCCTCGTGCATCGCGCCCTGCACACCATCGAGCCCCAGGCCAAGGAGAGGAACATCTCCCTGCATCATCGCCTGGCCTATGTGGATTTGTGTGTGGAGGGCGACGCGGACATGCTCTACCAGGTGGTGCTCAACCTGCTCTCGAACTCCGTGAAGTACACCCCCGAAGGGGGGCGCGTGACCGTCAGCGGCGACAGCGACAACCTCACCCGCAGCGTGCTGGTGAGCGTGAGCGACACGGGGCTGGGCATTCCGCCTGATGCGCTGCCGAAGCTGTTTGACAAGTTCTATCGGGTGGAGAACTACAAGCGCGTGGCGAAGGGGACGGGCCTGGGGTTGAGCCTGTGCAAGCACATCGTGGAGACGGTGCATCACGGGCAGATTGGCGTGGAGAGCAAGCTGGGGATGGGATCGAAGTTCTGGTTCAGCGTGCCGATGCGCTACGCCGGTTCGAAGATGGCGGCGTGAGTGAGCAAAAGTCCAAAAGTCAAAAAGTCCAAACGTCAAAACGAACAAAATCATCGCGCGTCTTGGTTGTGACGGCGTTTCTCAAACACACACGAGTTGTTGGAGTCATCCTCCGGTTCCTGCAAGTACCTGACCTGCGTTCCTCATTCTTTTGACGTCTGGACGTTTGGACGTTTGGACGTTTCGACGTTTCCCCTCGGAGCATGCCATGCCGCATCGCATTCTGGTTGTTGATGATGAAGCGCACATCTTGCAGGTGTTGTCGCTGAAGCTGCGCAATGCGGGATATGAAGTCATCACTGCCGTGGATGGCGAGGAGGCGCTGGAGTACGCCGCCAAGAGGCTGCCGCAGGTCATCATCACCGACTTTCAGATGCCCTACATGACCGGCCTGGAATTGTGCAGAGCCCTCGCCGCCAACCCCGCGACCGCTGCGATTCCCGTGCTGATGCTCACCGCGCGAGGCCACGCGCTGGATGCCGATGACCTGGCCCTGGGGAATATCCGCGATGTGTTGAGCAAGCCCTTCAGCCCCCGGGCCGTCGTCGAGCAGGTGCAGAGGCTGCTGCCCGCAGGCGATGAGGCCGCGGGCGAGATCGCCCAGCCGATTCGTTCGGAGGCGGCGTGAACGCAGCGACGATGCAATCCGAGAAGGCGCGCGATCATGCGGCGTTGCGGCTTCGTCTGCGCGCAGCGGGCATGGTCGTGATCTCCACTGGCGACAGCGGGCAGATCGTTGCGCGGCCGCCGGTGGGTGAGGACTGGCTTGCGGATTTGTTCTGCACGTCGCCGCTGTTCCGGCTGGCGCTGCGTGACGCGGTGGGTCGATGGAATGCGCAGAGCGAGCCGGAGTTTTCGCGGGCCATGCCCGGGGTGTGGCTGATTCCGTTGCCGCTGATGGCGCGTCGTCGCCGGGCCGGGTATGCGGTGGCGATCGTTCCCACGCATGAACTGCTGGGGGCCGAGCAGTTGCCTGCGTTGTGCCAGTCGGCGCGGGCCGATCTGGCGTTGTGCGCAGCGATGCTGGCGCAGCTGCCGCCTGCTGCGGAGAGCGATCTTGCGCGATTGGCGGCGCTGGTGCGCTTCGTGCACGACGATCATCTGCGGCTGACCAGCAGCGGCGAAGCGATCGACAGCGTGGGCAGGCAGTTGGCGGAGAGTTACGAGGAGATGTCGCTGCTGTACACGATCATTCAGAGCATGACTGTTCAGGAGAGGCCTGAACGCTTCATCGCGCTGGCGTGTGAGGAGTTGCTGGCGACGCTTTCGTATTCGTGGATCGGCACGCAGTTGGGCGACAGCCCCGCTGCCCGCGCGAAGTTGAAGACGATGGCCGGGCGGTTGATCATCGCCGGCGGGACAGGCGGCGCGGGAGGTGCTGGCGGCGCTGGAGGTGCCGGGGGTGCCGGGGGGGTGGCGTCGTCGGAGAAGGAACTGCGCGATGCGGCGCGGCGACTGCTGGCCATCGCGCGGCCGCATGAAGCGCTGGTGCTTGATACGGTCAGCAATCCCAAGCATGCGGAGTTTGCCGCGCTGGGGCGCACGGTCATCGCGCATCCGGTGGCCAGCAAAGGCGGCGGCGGCGATGAAGTCATTGGTTTGCTGATTGCAGGCGAGAAGCGCGGCGACGACACCGCGGCGTCGTCGGTCGACACCAAGCTCATCGGCGCGACCGCTTCGCACCTGGCGATCTTCCTGGAGAACGCGGCGCTGTACGACGACCTCAACGCGATGTTCCTCGGCACGCTCGAGGCGCTCACCGCTTCGATCGACGCGAAGGATCGCTACACGTGCGGCCACTCGCGGCGCGTTGCGCATCTCACGCAGCAATTGGCGGAGTCGATCGGGTTGGATGAGCACACGGTGTCGCGCTGCCGCATTGCAGGCCTGGTGCATGACGTGGGGAAGATCGGCGTGCCCGAAGCGGTGCTGCTCAAGCCCGGGAAGTTGGACGCGGACGAGTTCGCTTGGATTCGCAGGCATCCGGAGATGGGATACCGGATTCTGAAGGACATTCCGCAGCTCAGTGATGTGCTGCCCGGAGTGCTGTATCACCACGAGCGATGGGACGGGCGGGGGTATCCCGAGGGGTTGTGCGGCGAGCAGGTGCCGCTGATCGCACGGTTGATCGGTCTCGCGGACTCGTTCGACGCGATGAGCTCGACGCGGACGTACCGCTCGGCGCTGTCGCGCGCGCAGGTGCTGGAAGAGATTGCGAAATGCGCTGGCGCGCAGTTCGATCCGGTGCTGGCCTCGGCGTTCGTGCGGATGGATTTCACGGAATTTGATGCGCTGGTGCGCGAGCATCAGGCGCTGGAATTCAACGATGCGGCTGCGGAGAAAGCGGCGGGCTCGTTGACGGTGACGAAGCGGGAGCAAGCGGCGTGAAACTGTCGTATGAAGATCATGGCGTGATCACGGTGCTGACGATCAGCGGCGAATTGACCGCTGATCAGGCTGACGCGTTTCGTCGATCGATTGGCGAGCGATTTGCGGCCGGCGCGCGCGATGTGGTCCTGAACATCGAGCATCTGACGCTGGTTGACTCGGTCGGTCTGGAATTGCTTTTGTGGCTGCTGGACGAGGTGGCCGACCGCGGCGGTCAAGTGCGCCTGGTGAAGCCTGACGACATGGTGCGGAAGATTCTGGAGCTTACGCGGCTGGATCGCAGGTTCGACATTCACGAGACGCTCGAATCCGCGGGCAAGAGTCTGCGTTGAGCAAGGAGACGGGATGCTTGGATCGCGCAAGAATCCGACCGCGGCGCCGACGCCTTCGCACAAGGCGATGACGTCGCATGGCGTGAAGACGAGCGCGCCAGGGCCTGGTGGCGTGACGCGGCCGGCGCGCAACGAGCCGTCGGCGATCATGCCTGCGCAGGGTGGGTCACACCACCATCATCATCCATCGAATTCGTCCAGCGCGTTCGACAATGCGCCGCGCGTGCGGTTGGGCGACACGCTGGTTGAGCGCGGCCTGATCACCGCGGATCAGCTCAAGCAGGCGCTGGAATCGCAGAGCAGCAAGGGACACAAGAAGCTCCTGGGCGAGGTGCTGATCGATCTTGGATTCGTGACTGAGCAACAGGTGCTGGAGATTCTCGCGGAGAGCTACGGCGTTCCGTACACGACGAACACCGCTCGTCTTGCGGATCCCAAGGTGCTGGAAGTCCTGCCGCGCGAGTTCATTGAAACGCACAAGGTTCTGCCGCTGTTTCTTGTCCGCGGCGTGTTGACGGTGGCGGTGTCAGAGCCGACCAACCTCTTCCTCACCGAAGAGGTGCAGCGCCTGACCGGCCATGAGGTGCAGATCGTCGCGGCGACGCAGAACGAGATCGAGAATGCGCTGCGTGCGTACCTGCCCGCCGCCAACGTCTTCGTCATCGACGACATCTATGAGGACATCGACGACGCGGACTTCTCAATCATCGAACGCCAGGTGACGGAAATCGCCGACCTTGAGCAGGTCGCCGGCCACAGTCCCGTCGTCAAGCTCGTGAACTACCTGATCTATTCGGCGGTGCAGGACGGCGCGAGCGATATTCACATTGAGCCGGGCGATCACCATCTGCGCGTCCGGTACCGGGTCGACGGCAAGCTGTTCGAGAAGCTTTCGCCGCCGCACCAGATGCATCCGGCCATCGTCAGCCGCATCAAGATCATGTCCAATCTGGACATCTCCGAGCGGCGCGTGCCGCAGGACGGCGACATCCACGTGCGCATGGAAGGCCGGCCGATCGACTTGCGCGTGTCGACCATGCCGGGTAAGCACGGCGAGAAGGTCGCCGTCCGCATCATCGACAACCGCGCCAACAACGTCTCGCTCGACAAGCTCGGTTTCTCGCCTCAGATGCTTGAAGCGTGGAAGCAGATCATCAACCAGCCCAACGGCGTGGTGCTCGTCACCGGCCCGACGGGTTCGGGCAAGTCCACCACGCTGTATTCGGTGTTGAGCCTGGTTTCGAGCGAAGACATCAACATCTCCACGGTGGAAGACCCCATTGAATCGACGCTGCCGGGCGTGAATCAGTTCCAGGTGAATGAGAAGGCCGGCTTCACGTTCGCTTCGGCTTTGCGGGCGTTGCTGCGGCAGGATCCGGACATCATGATGGTCGGCGAAGTGCGCGACGCCGAGACCGCTGGCATCGTGACGCAGGCGGCGCTGACCGGACACCTGGTGTTCTCGACGCTGCACACCAACGACGCTCCAAGCGCGGTGACGCGACTGGTCAATGTCGGCATTGAGCCATACCTGGTTGCGGCAACGCTGCGCGGCGTGCTGGCGCAGCGGCTGGTGCGGAAAATCTGCCCGCACTGCAAGGAGCAGTACGAGCCCGATCCGGTGCTGAAAGCGGCGGTCGAAGCCGCTGCCGGGCCCGTCGAGTACCTGTATCGAGGTCCCGGCTGCAGTCGCTGCCGCGGAACGGGATTCGCAGGCCGCATCGGCATCTTCGAGTTGCTCGTGCCCGATGAAGAGCTTCTCTCAGCCATCGCGCGAGGCGCGAACCTGCAGGAGATCCAGGAAATCCTCGTGCGGCAGGGCTTCGTTCGCCTGCGCACCGACGGCATGGAGAAGGTTCGTGGCGGGCTCACTACTGTCGAGGAAGTGTTCTATGTCACGGCGATGTGACGCCAATCGCCGGAGGCGCCCTGTCAGCTGATCGCTCACGAAGCCAGGCATTTTGCCCTGCCATTCGGACGTTTGGACATTTGGATGTTTTCCCCATGCCCGCACAAGCCACATTCTCATTTCGAGCGCGTGACGCAGCCGGTCAGATCGTGACCGGATCATTGCTTGCTTCCTCGGCCGAGGAAGTTGGCTCACGCCTGCGAAGCGAAGGCAAGTACATCCTCAGCGTGCAGGACAAAGCGATGAGCGCCGCGGCGTCGCTGGATGAGAAGCAGGTGCGTCGCAACGAGGCCGCCAAGCGCGTGCGCCGCGAGGATGTGATCGCGTTCTGCCAGCAGTTGTCGGTGATGCTTGAAACCGGAGTGCCGCTCACCGAGGCCCTCGATTCCTTCTGCGAGCAGACGCCGCGCAAGGAGTTCAAGCAGGTGCTGGGCACGCTGCGGGATGAGATCTACGCAGGCGAGAAATTCTCGGTCGCCATGGCGCGCTGGCCGCGCGTGTTTCCCACGATGATGGTCAGCCTGATGAAGGCCTCGGAAGCGTCAGGCACGATGGCGATGATGCTTGGACGCATCGGCGAATATCTCGCCAAGGAACGTCGCACCGCGAGGCAGATCAAGGGCGCGCTCGGCTATCCCATGTTCATGATGGCCTTCGCCGTGCTCATGACGGTGTTCCTCATGGCGTTCGTCCTGCCGCGTTTCGCCAAGATCTACGAGATGCGCTCCGCCACGCTGCCGGCCCCGACGAAGTTCCTGCTGAACGTCAGCAAGTTCTGCACGACCCAGTACATGTATTACGGTCCGGGCCTTGTGATTCTGGTGATCGGTCTGTTCCTGTTCTTCCGGCATCCCGCGGGTCGCAAGGTCCGTGACTGGCTGAGGCTCAACGCGCCGATCGTCGGCAAGATGTATCGCCAGTTGTACATCACGCGCGCCGCGCGCACGATGGCCACGCTGCTTTCTTCGGGCGTCAACCTGCTCGACATCATCGGCATCTGTCGCGGCGTCACCAGCAACAGGTACTACGACGATTTGTGGACGCGGATGGAAAGCGGCATTCGCGAGGGCAAGCAGATGAGCGAAGCGATCTTCGAGGCGCCGTTCATCTCGCGCAACATCGCCAGCATGATCGCCTCCGGCGAACGCTCCGGCCGCCTGGCCAACGTGATGGAGCGCATCGCGGTGTTCAGCGAGGAGGAACTCGATGTCGCAGTGAAGCAGGTCACCGCATACATCGAACCCATCATGATCGTGTTCATGGGCCTGGTCGTCGGCGGCGTGGCGATGGCCTTGCTGCTGCCGGTGTTCAGCATGGGCAAAGTCATGTCGGGCGGTTGAGGAAGCGGTCAGCGATCAGCCTTCCGCGAGTCGCGACGTATCGTCGCGAGCGATGAAGCGCGATATGCTCGCGGTATGCTCAATGCTCTTCGCGACTACACGTCCATCGTTCGCGCGCTGCCAGCGGACATCGTGAAGCGAACCCGCGAAGAGCGCATGCGAATCGTCGTGGATGTGCTGTGGGACGCACTGCGCGACCATGGCGCGTCATGGGTGGGTTTCTACCTTGATCAGCCGGGCCAGCCCGATGCCGAGCGCCTGATCCTCGGCCCGCGGCGTGACAAGCCCGCGTGCTCTCCCATCGGCCTGCACGGCGCATGCGGGAAGGCGCTGCTGTCAAGACAAATGTTGATCGTGCGCGATGTGGCGGAACTGGGCGCGAACTACATCGCCTGCGATCCGCGCGATCGTTCGGAGATCGTCATTCCGCTGATTGACGACGGCAACGCCTGGGGAGTGCTGGACGTCGATTCATGGGAGGCCGCGGCGTTCGACGAACGCGATGCGGAGGGATTGGCCGAGGTGTTGCGCGCGGCCGGACTCTCGCCGCCTGCGGCTTAGCCGGCCATTCGTTTCGGCGTCATCGTGATCACGCCGCGGCTAAGCCGCAAGCGGCTGAGGTTCGTCGCGCGTCGCAGCCTGATCCATTCCCCGATCCAGCGCATCGAACATCTCGCGCGTCATCGTCGCCACGCGGATCGCCTCCTTGAGCGGCTTGATGTGCCCCATCGTCTTGCCGTACCACGAAATCCGGCGGCTCAGGCACATGATCGCCTCGTGCTCTCCGAGGTGTTCGATCAACAATTCCAGGTGCCGGCGCACGATGCGAATCTTCTCCAGCAGCGTCGGC
Source organism: uncultured Isosphaeraceae bacterium (assembly GCA_964498045.1). Taxonomy (GTDB): domain Bacteria; phylum Planctomycetota; class Phycisphaerae; order Phycisphaerales; family SM1A02; genus DATKJG01. Next base: position 33 of record CAZCGB010000094.1, on the reverse strand, counting down.
TCCGTCCCGACAATTCCCGTGCGCAACAGTTCA